>NZ_CAUUWA010000046.1 GCF_963548695.1 uncultured Fretibacterium sp. | reverse complement strand
GATTTGGGGCTTCGCCCCACCCCCCACTCAAGGGACAAGTCCCTTGAGAATCCCAACTCAAACAGCCCCTATTTCAACCCCTAACCAAAACCTTCCGGCTCGTAGGCCTTCAACAGTTCGGGCGTATAATTCCCCTCCCCGTCTCGGACGAAAAGCGGCGGTTCGACCACGAGCCCCTCGCCTCCCCCCTTCACGCACTCAAGCAGAAAGATGTTTGAAGGGCAGCCGATGCAGGGGTGGACCAGCCTCAGCCTCTTGGGAACCAGGTTGGCCCGAAGCGCCGCCCCCACGAAGGAGGCCATCCGTTCCGTCCGAAAGACGGCGAAGAAGCGGCCACGCCCCCTCAGGAGCCGCGCCGCAGCCGCCGTGACGTCATCGACGGAGCAGCAGGCCCCCTGGCGGGCGATGGAGCGGGCCGCGACAGGGCTTTCCCGTCCCCTGCCGGGCGATTCGTAGGGGGGGTTGGCGACGACCCCGTCAAAGGCGCCAGAGGACAGCAGGGAGGGGTCGCGCAGGTCGCCGCACCGAAACGAGACGCGCGTCTCCAGTCCGTTCTCGCGCCCGTTGCGCTCCGCCACGGCGGCGAGGTCCGGCTGGAGCTCGAGCCCCACGATGCGAAATCCCTCCGGAAAACGCAGGGCCAGCATCAGGGAGACCGCCCCGGTCGCGGCCCCCAGCTCGACAAAGCTCGACCGCCCTCTCGGGGGACGACGCACCCAGGAGGCCAGCAGCACCGTGTCCATGTTAACGCGGGGCCCCGCCTCGGGCTGCCAGAGCCGGAGACGGCCGTAGAGGATGTCGTCGTGCGTCATGGCCCCGTCTCCTTAACGGTAATGCTCAACGTCGATGCCCACGATACGCGACAACCCCGGCTCCACCATCGTCACCCCGTAGATCAGGTCGGCCCGCTCCATCGTCGTGCGGCGGTGCGTCATGACGATCAGCTGGAGCGAGCGGGAGTATTCCTTCGCGAGGTCGGCGAACCGGATCAGGTTGTACTCGTCCAAAGCCGCGTCCACCTCGTCCAGGACGGCCAGGGGCATCTTCGCGACCTCGAGGGCCGAGAAGAGGTGCGCGATGGCGGTCAGAGATTGCTCCCCCCCCGAGAGCTGCGAGATGTTCTGGAGCTTTTTGCCGGGCGGGCGGGCGTAGATCTCGACCCCGCGCTCCCAGACGGAGCCCTCCTCCTGCAACGTCAGCCGTGCCTCGCCCCCCGCGAAGAGCCGTTGGAAGAGCGCGTTGAAGCGGCTGTCGATGTCCGCCATGGCGCGCGAGAAGGTGGCCTCCACCTGGGCGTCCGTCTCCTCGATCAGGGTCCGCAGCTCGCCGACCCCATTGCGGACGTCCTCCAGCTGCTCGGTGAGGAAATCGACCCGCTCGGTCAGGGAGACGTCCTCCGACAGGGCCCCCAGGTTGTAGTTCCCCAGCGCCCTCAGCTCGCGCTCCAGTCGACGCAGGGCGCCGGTGAGATCGCGCCCTCCCTCGACCTCCCCCGCCTCCGCAGCGTTGTAGGGATACTTGTCGTCCCAGAGCTCGATCAGCTGCCCCCGCTCGGCCTGGACCGCGGACAGCCGCTCCGCCGTCCCCGCGATCTCGCCGCCCAGGGACGCGAGCGACGCGGAGGCCTTCCCTTCCCTGCCGCGAAGACGCTCCAGACGCAGGCGCCCCCGGCGGACCCTCCCCCGTTCCTCCTCCAGCTTTCGGCGGAGCTCCGTCTCGTCCCGATGGACCGAAAGGCACTCCCGACCGATACGCGACAGGGCCTCCCGGCCGGTGCGCTCCTCGCTCTCACCGGCCCTCAGCTCCTCCAGCGCCTCCGCGATGCGGGCGGTCAGCGTCCCGTGCTCGCGGTCCATCCGCTCCGCGACGGCGCGCGTCCCCCTGAGACGCTCCCCGGCCAGGGAGAGCTCGGAACGGAGCCCCCCCACGACGGACGAGGGCGACAAAAAATCCTCACTATCCGGCAGCTCCCCGAACCCCGAGAGCTCGGAGTCCAGCGCCTCGATCCTCCGCCTGGCCTCGGCCAGGCGCTCCTCCAGGGAGGCCGCCTCGCCCGCGGCCTCCGCGCCCTCCCGTTCGGCACGCTCGATGGAGGCCGTGAGGGAGGCCAGGGTCCGCTGCGCCGCGAGACGGTCGTTCCTCGCCCGCTCCACGGCCGCCGCGGCCTCGTCCCGCTCCGCTGCCAGCCGGCGCTCCTCGTCCTCCCCGGCCTTCAGGCGCGTCTCCACAAGGGCGATGCGCCGCTTCAGATCCCCGATGCGCTCCTCCGCCTCCGCCATCTGGCGGTTCCGACCAATCGCACCCGCGCTCTGCCGCATGCGTCCTCCGCTGACCGTCCCCGACGGAGCGAAGACCTCCCCCTCCAGCGTCACGATGGGGAACCGGGCCCCGTCCTTGACCAGCCCGCTTCCCAGGGCATAACCCTCGACCACCAGAAGGTCGCCCAGCAGGTGGCGCAGTGCGGGCTCCCAGGGAGCGCGCGGGACGATCAGCTCGGCGGCCCACCCCACGATCCCATTCATGGGGAGCCGGAACCGGAGGTCCGGGGTCCGCGGACGGCAACGCTCCAGGGGCAGGTAGGTCACGCGCCCCGCACGGCGCTGCTTCAGGAGCTCGATGCCCTCCTGAGCCTCATCGAAGGTGGGGACCAGCAGCCAGTACTGGCGCCCGCCGAGGTAGGCCTCCAGCGCGGGCGCGACGTCCGTCGGACAGGAGAATGCCTCGGCCACGACCTCGGGCCTCGAGCGCATGCGGTTCAGGCGCGCGGCCGAGAGCAGAAGGCGCACGGGCTCCGGGTAGAGCGAGGACTCCGTGTTCTCCTTCAGGGCGTCGAGCTCCGCCTCCTGCCGCGTCCGCTCGCGCCGCAGCTGCTGCAACACGGCCGCGTCCTTCTGGCAGGCCGCGTAGGCCGCCGCGTGCGCTTCGACGAGCGTCCGGTGCCGCTCCTCCCAATGGGCGAGCTCCGGCTCTCCGGTTCCTCCTTCCAGGCGCCCCCGCTCCTCCCGGAGGCGGGCGAGCTCCGCCCTCCCCTCCTCCTCGGCGGCGGACAGGGCGCGCAGGCGGGCCTCGGACCGGGAGACGAAGAGCGAGCGCTCGGCGTGTTCGTCGCGCAGAGCCTGGAGGCGCAGGCGCTCCCGTTCAAGGGAGGCCCGGCTCTCCTCCATCTCCCTCAGCCGCTCCGCAAGGGTCCGCTGGAGCTCCGCGAGCCGCGCCTCCTGCAGCGCCTCCTCCGCGCGCGTCCGCTCCCGCTCGGCCCGGAGGAGGCGTTCCTCCTCCTCCAGCCTCCCGCGCTCCTCGTTCAGAACGCTCCGCTCCCCCAGGATCGCCCGGACTCGCGTCCAGGTCTGGAAGGCCTGGCGGCGCAGCGCGTCCTTCCGCGCGGCGAACTCCTGCTCCCGCGCGAGGAACGCGGACTCGTCGAACCCCTGGCTCCGAAGCCGTTCCTCGGCGGCGCTCACGGCGCTCCGCCAAAGGCCGTGCCACTGGCGGGCCAGGTCCTCGTGGGCCCGAAGCGACTGCTGCTGGCTCCGAAGCCCACGCTCCCGGTCCTCGAGGGCGAAACGGCGGGAGAAATAGAAGTCCCGGCGCAGGACCTCCAGGTTGTCCAGAATGCCCTGGGCCTCCACGGCCACGGCGACCTCCGGAGCGATCTCCTCACGCCGGTTCTCCAGCTCACGGATGAGGGTCTCGATCCGCTGCACCTCGGCCAGGGCCGATTCCAGGCGGAGGTTGGTCTCCTCGCGGCGGCGGCGGTAACGATCGATCCCGAAGAGCAGCTCCAGGTGGTGGCGCCGCTGCATGGGACGCTGATGGATGGCCTCCGAGACCTCGCCCTGCCCGATGAAGGCGAAGCTCTCCCCCTCCAGCATGAAGCGGGCCTTCACCTCGTCCAGGTCCTGCATGCGGATGCGGACCCCGTCCACCTGCAGCACCGCCCCGCCCTCGGCCGAGTACTGCCGGCGCAGGGTGGCGGTCCCGTCCGCCCCGGAGAGCCGAAGCGTCACCTCCGCCTCCCTGGCGGGGGGGACGGTGGCGCTCCCCTGGAAGAGCAGGTCGCTCTGCCTCACGATGCGGAGCGCGGAGGGGCTGCCCTCGCCGAGGATCCAGCGCAGGCCGTCCAGGATGTTGCTCTTGCCGCTCCCGTTCGGCCCGACGATCGCCGTGAAGCCGGCGGGGAAGGAGAACTCGCAGCAGCTCCCGAAGCTCTTGAACCCTTTAAGATGCAGATGCTCTATGGACAACCAGGGAACTCTCCCGCCGTTCCATCTGTCTCGCGCGGCGCTCCACGGCGTCGCAGGTACCCTGGAGCTCGACGCGGTATTTGCTCCACGCGAACTCGGGCATCCCGACGATCAGGATCTTCCGCTCCAGCTCCTCCTCCCAGAGCTGGAGATAGGTGTCCCCCACGTACTGAGCAATGGCCGCGTTGGTCTGGAGCAGCAGCGCCTCCGTCCGGTTGGCGTGCGCCACCTTGCGCAGGAACCGCTTGATGGACATGGCCACGGTGTCCTCCCGCAGCACCCATCCGTTGTCGCTGCAGAAGGGGCATCCGCGCGTGAGCACGGAGCGCAGGTCGGGGCGGCCGCGCTTGCGCGTGAGCTCGACGAGGCCGAGCTGGGTCATGCTGAAGACCCGGGCCCGCGAGCGGTCGGAGTGGAATACCTCCTCGAGCCGGTCCAGGAGGCGCTGCCGGTCCTCCTCGAACTCCATGTCGATGAAGTCTATAACGACGATCCCGCCGATGGACCGAAGGCGCAGCTGGCGGGCGATCTCGTCCGCCGCCTCCAGGTTCGTCGTCAGGGTCGTATGGCGCATGTCCCGGTCCCCGACGAACTTGCCCGTGTTGACGTCGATGACCGTCAGGGCCTCCGTATGCTCGATGACGAGGTAGGCCCCCGAGCGGAGCCAGACCTTACGGTCCAGGGCCTGCTCGATCTCGTTCTCGATGCCGTAGTACTCGAAGATCGGGACGACCCCCTGGTAGAGCGCCACGCTCGGCTTGTCCGTGACGTAGAGCCGGTCCACGAAGTCCGTGACGTGGGCGAACTCCTCCTCCCCGTCCACGATGATCTCGTCGACGTTCCCCTGCGCCTCGTCCCGCAGGACGCGCCCCAGGAGCCCCATATCCTTGTAGAGGAGGCACGGCGCGGACTGGAGGGAGGCGTTGTGCTCGATCTCCCGCCAGAGCGCCAGCAGGGACTCCACGTCCCTGGCCAGGGTCTCCTCGTCGACCCCCTCGGCGGCGGTCCGGATGATGACGCCGAAATCGTCGCCCCGGAGGTCCTTGGCAAAATGCCTCAGGCGCTTGCGTTCCTCCTCGCTCTCGATGCGGCGGGACACCCCGGTCTCGCCCCCGCCGGGCACCAGGACGAGGTAGCGCCCCGGCAGGGAGAGGCGGGGCGTCACCCGCGCCCCCTTGTTCTTGCGGGCGGTCTTGGTCACCTGGACGACCAGCTCCTGATTGGGGACGATCCTCATCCCCTGAGCGTCGTTGAGGTAAAGAAACGCGTTCCGGCCGTCCCCGATACAGACGAAGGCGGCGTTGATTCCGGGGAGCACGCTCTCGACCCGGGCCTTGTAGATCTCCCCCGCCTTCTGATGATCCCACATGCGCTCTATGAAGATTTCCGACAATCGGCCCCCCTCGAGGATCGCGACGCGCGTCTCCTCGTTCTCCAGGGTGTCGGCGATTATCTTGCGGTCCGAAGACACATTTCGTCCCCCTTTGCTCTATGGGGCCGCAGCCCCCGGATCAAAATCCGTAAAGAATGGCAGCCGCCGAATATCCGGCCTCTCAAGAAGCCGAGTATCCCGGCAGCTCAACTTTTGTTCCATCCCACAGGCCGATGGCGACCCTGACGATGTTGACGTCCTGCCAGCCCCCGATATCCCCGGAGGCGATCATCGCCTTCACCCAGCCCCCGACGCCGTTTCGGGCCGGTTCGGCCAGGAGCAGGCTCATCCATCCCTCCGAGTCCTCCCCCACGGCATCGCCGGCGTCCAGGACGGCCTCGCCATAGTGCGCCCGCGCCCTGTCGATCAGTTCATCCCGCGAGAGGACGCCGGGACTGCGCACCCAGTACAGGGCGGCGCGGCACTCCCGCCCCAGGGACGGGGCGCCCTCCCTTGGAAGGAGAAAGTTCAGGATGCGAAACCCGTCGGGCATGGCCGCGTTCCAGCGCTCCAGAAGGTCGTCGGGCACGCTCTCGAGGTAGACATCCACGGGCTCCAGCAGGGCGACGACCCCGGCGGGGAGCTCCGGCCCGAAGCTCATCTTCGCGTGGGGCGAGAACCCCCGGGTCATCTCCGGGACGAGGCCGGCCCTCCAGGCCGTCCGCGTGAAGAGCGGCGCCAGCGCGATGTGGGGGACGAAGCACGCCCCGCCACGCTTCTCATAGAAGAGGCGCACACGAACGCTCATCGGGACCTCACGGGGACGCCCCCGTCCCGCGGCAGCCCAGTCCGCAGGCGGCGCAGCCCGAGCGGCAGTCCGCCGTCGTCCGAGCGGCGTAGGCCCTCCTCCGCTCCCGAAGCAGAAACTCCCGGGTGAGGCCGGAGTCGATGTGATCCCAGGGCAGGGGCTCCGACTCGTCCCGTTCACGGGTAAACTCATGGGGCGACAGGGAGTGGAACTCGAAGGCATCCAGCCACCGCCGCAGGTCGAAGGTCTCGCTCCAGCCGTCGAAGCGGGCCCCCGTGCGCCAGGCCCGCTCGATGACGTCGGCCACGCGGCGGTCCCCACGGGCCAGGACCCCCTCGAGGAAGGACTGCTCGGGCTCGTGGTAGCTCAGGGATATCGCCCTGTCGCGAACCTGCCCCTTGAGGCGGCGCCCCTTCTCGCGAAACTCCTCCACCGTGTTCTGCCGCTCCCACTGAAAGGGGGTGTGCCCTTTCGGGACGAAGCCGGCGACCGACGCGGACACGGAGGCGCGCTTCCGACCCTTCCGGCGCGCGAGCCTCAGCACGGACTGCGCCAGCTCCACGATGCCATCCAGATCCTCGTCGGTCTCGGTCGGCAGCCCCATCATGAAGTAGAGCTTCACGCGGTCCCAGCCCCGGGAGAAAACCTCGTCGAGACACGCGAAGATGGACTCCTCCGAGAAGCCCTTGTTGATGACGTCCCGAAGACGCTGGGTCCCCGCCTCGGGCGCGAAGGTCAGTCCTCCCCGGCGGAGCTTCTGCAGGCGCTCGGCCAGACCGATCGAGAAGCCGTCCATCCTCAGGCTGGGCAGGCTCAGCTTGGCGTTCCGCTCGGACAGGGGGGCGTTCAGGGCGTCTATGACCGACTCTATTCCGGAATAGTCGCAGGACGCCAGGGAGAGGAGCCCCACCTCCTCCCATCCCGTGCGGTCTACAAGACCGACGATCGAGTCCACGACCCTTTTGGGGTCCCGTTCCCGGACCGGACGGCAGACCATCCCCGCCTGACAGAAGCGGCAGCCGCGGGAGCAGCCCCGGAAGAGCTCGAGGGCCGCCCGGTCGTGCACCACGCTCACGGAGGGAACGATCAGCCCCTCGGGGCTGAAGGCATCCTCGAAGGACTCCAGAAACTGCCGCCTCACCGGGGTCCCGTCGTGGCAGGCGGGAACGTAAACCCCCTCCAGCCGCGCACAGGCCGCGAGACGCTCGGACCGCCTCCCTCCCCTGGTGTCCCGCAGGACCGCCAGGAGCTCCGGGAGCACGGGCTCGCCCTCCCCTACGCAGAAGAGGTCGAAAAACGGCGCCACGGGCTCGGGGACGAGGGCCCCGGGCCCGCCCGCGACGACGATGGGGTCGCCGTCGCCCCTGGCCTCGTACCGCAAAGGCACGCCTCCGAGGTCCAGCATGGTCAGGACGTTGGTGTAGCCCATCTCGTGCTGGAGTGTGAAGCCCAGCACGTCGAAATCCCGCAGCGGACGCCCCTGCTCCGTGGAGGACAGGGGCATTTCGTAACGCCTCAGCAGGGCCTCCATGTCGACCCACGGGCAATACGCCCGATCCACAAGGCAGCCTTCGTTCCGTATGAAGGCGGAGAGCAGCTGAAAACCGTAATAGCTCATCCCGATCTCGTAGACGTCCGGGAAAGCGAGGCAGACCCTCAGGGAATCGCAGGCCTCGTCCCACGAGGGCAGTGCATAGGGCCTCCACTCGCTGCCGCTGTAGCGGGACGGGCGCGAAACCTGGGCCAGAAGGGGCCAGGCCGGCCGATCGAATTCCGAAAACGCCATAGGACAAACTCCTCCACGCCCGAAGCCGGAATCACCGACGGAAGGCCCTAAAAGTGAAAACGCTTCACGCTGTCGATGTAGACGCTGCCGACGAGCCCCAAAGCGACGAAAACGGACAAAAGGGCGCTCCCCCCGTAGCTCAGGAAGGGCAGGGGCAGCCCGGTGACCGGCATCAGGCCAATGCTCATTCCGATGCTCTCGAACATCTGGAACCATATCCAGACCGCGATGCCGGACATCATGATTTTGCACCGCCGATCGCGGCTCCGGAGCCCGGCGGCGGCGATGCGATAGAGGAGCACCCCGAAGAGGAACAGCAGTATGGAGGTCCCCAGGAAACCGAACTCCTCGGAGTAGACGCTGAATATGAAATCGGTGTGGGGCTCCGGAAGGAAGCGCAGCTTGCTCTGCATCCCCATCATGAAGCCCTTGCCCCAGAACCCGCCGGATCCCACGGCGATGCGGGACTGGATGACGTTGTACCCCGCGCCGAGCGGATCCCGCATGGGGTCCAGAAAGACGAGCAGCCTCAGCTTCTGATACTCCTTGAGGCAGAACCAGAGGAAGGGCGCCGCGGCTACGCCCAGCCCCCCGAGGGTCCCCAGGTAGCGCAGGGGGGTCCCCGCGACGAAGAGCATGCCGAAGGTGATGACGAGGTACACCAGAGCGCTTCCCGTATCCGGCTGGGCGAGCACCAGGACGACGGCCGGGGCCGCCACGCCCAGCCCCCCAAGGAAGGCCCTCAGGTTCAAAGGGGGGTAACGGCTCAGCCACTTCGAGAGCATCAGGATCAGGGATATCTTGGCGAACTCGGAGGGCTGGAAACGAAAGAACCCCAGGGACAGCCAGCTCTGGGCCCCCTTGATCCGAGGCGCCAGCAGCACCGTGAGGAACAGGAGGAACAGGGTCAGGCCGTAGATGGGGTACGCCGCGTCCAACAGCCTGCGGTATCCCACGGCCACCATG
Organism: uncultured Fretibacterium sp.; assembly: GCF_963548695.1. Classification (NCBI taxonomy): domain Bacteria; kingdom Thermotogati; phylum Synergistota; class Synergistia; order Synergistales; family Aminobacteriaceae; genus Fretibacterium; species uncultured Fretibacterium sp. Next base: position 9,976 of record NZ_CAUUWA010000046.1, on the reverse strand, counting down.
AAGAACATTGCCAGGCACCCGGCCGCCAACCACAGCGACTGGCGAAGGGCAAAGTCCCAGCCACGCCCCATGCGCCCGGCCCCCGCGCTGAACACGCAGAGGACGCCGCATCCCGCCAAAAACAGCGCACAGCCGAGAAGGATCCTGTCCAGCTCGGCGACGTCATCCTTGAAGACCGAAAGATAAGGAGTCTCCATCATTCAGTCCGACACTCGGAAAAGCCGACAGACCTCCATGCCTAACGATGCTTCTTCCTGCCGCTTCTATCCCCCGCCGGCCTCGGGACGGCATGGGACGGTGCGTCGTCGTCGTCCTCCATCCCGCCGCCCCGCTTGATCCTGAGGACGGGGACGTTCGCCACCAGGGCCACGGCCTGATCGTCCCGGTCCAGGTCCAGCTCGATCTTGTCCGTATCGATATCCATATAGCGGGTCAGGACCTCGATCATCTCCATCCTCAGGTTCTCGAGCAGCTGCGGTGATATGTCGGTCCGATCATGTATCAGGACGATGCGGAGGCGGTCCCGCGCCGTCCGGGCCGAATCGCGGCTGCCGCCCCCAAAGAATCTTTTCAGAAAATCCACGTCTATCTCTCCCTCTTTGTCCTCTTTATACAGAAAATTAACGGGATGTCTTCAGGAAGTTTCTCCAAGTGTTTTCCAGCCCCATGGGACAGGGGTTCCCATGGGCTCCGAAACCCGGCTCAGCTCAGTCCGAAGAAGCGCTTGATCGGAGCGAGGAAGCGCCAGGACGCCCCGGCATCCAGCTCCAACAGAGGAATGTCCCGCCCCAGGAGGCGTCCGGCGATGTTGGCATAGGCCTGGGCCGCCGGGGAATTCAGTCCGAAGGTCAGGGGCTCGCCGCGGTTCGAGGACTTGATGACCCCGTCGTCCTCGGGCACGATGCCTATGAGATTGATGGAGAGGATATCGAGGATGTCCTCCCTCGCCAGCATGTCCCCGTCCTGGACCATGTTCGCGCGGAAGCGGTTGATGATCAGGCGGATCGGGGACTTTCCCATGGACTCGAGCATCCCGATGATTCGGTCCGCGTCCCGGACCGAGGGGACCTCGGGCGTCGTCACCACAAGGGCCTCGTCGGCCCCGGCGGCGGCATTCTTGAACCCCCCCTCGATGCCCGCGGGACAGTCCAGAAGCACGAAGTCGAAATCCAGCCTCAGCTGGTCGCAGAGCTCTATCATCTGCTCCGGGCTGACCGCATCCTTGGTACGCGTCTGAGCCGCGGGAAGAAGAAAGAGGTTCTCCACCCGCTTGTCCCGCACCAAAGCCTGGTTCAGACGGCAATTTTTCTCGATCACATCGATAAAATTGAACACGACACGGTTTTCGAGCCCCATGACGACATCCAGGTTGCGCAGCCCGATATCCGCATCCACGGCGACCACTTTTTTTCCGGCCTTCGCCAGAGCAACCGCAATGTTCGCCGTGGAGGTCGTCTTTCCAACACCTCCTTTTCCGGAGGTAACCACTATAACCCGTCCGCTCAACGAAAAAACCTCCATTTCCGTTCCCGTAAACGACTGTCTTCGATTTCCCCCGTTCCGGCCGAGTTCGATCATTCCAGAAAATGCCCCTCGCGGATGATCAACTTTTCATCCTCGACGGTGATCAGAACGGTCTCCTGCCACCAGGTCATCGACTCGTCGGCGTAGCACAGGCGACGTCCTACCCGGACCTGGGGGGTCTCGAAGGACCCCGCAAGAACGTATACGTCCTTTCTTCCATTCTTTCCGGCGTGCACGATCCCCTTGAGCCTCCCGGCGACGAGGATGCTGCCCGCAGCCAGGATCTCCGCCCCGGCGTTCAGATGTCCCCAGAGGACGACGTCGCCGCCGTGTTCGATGTTCTGCCCGGAACGCAATGAATTATACAGTACGAGCGCGCCGGGACTATCGGGAAGGAGCGGGGGGGACGGAGCCAGGGAGGGGGCGTCGGCCCTCAGCCCCGCTCTGCGGACGAGGGCCTGCGTCGTCCCGTTCGAGGATACCCAGGCCAGGACACGGATGCCTCCGGGCCATACGACCCGCTGCAGAATCCGGATCAGCAGGTCCTCCGAACAGGCCCTGGACTGGAAGTCCAGAACCACGCCCTCCCCCATGGGAAAAAGGCAAGCCTGGGGCGGGATATGCAGCAAAAGTTCCAGCAGTTCCTCCTCGGAGGGGAACTCCGGCAGGATGATCCGAATGCCGTAGCCCGTCCCCTTGATCCGAATCGCGGAGGACGGATCCCGTATCTCGTCGCCCTTTTGCATCGCACTCAATCCCCCCGGTCTCCTCCCTCGCCCGTAGGATGGCTTAAAATATGGGCCAGAATCTCGCCGACGATCGGCGAGGCCACGCTACTGCCGTGCTTCCCCGCCTCGATGACCGCAACGGCGACGAACCTCGGGGAATCCGCCGGGGCGTAGCCGGCGAACAGCGCGTGATCGTCCCCATGCGCGTTCTGGGCGGTCCCCGTCTTGCCCGCGATCGTCACCCCAAACTGGCCTGCCCGAGCCCCCGTGCCCTTGCGCACGACGTACTCCAGCCCCTTCTGCACGGTCGCCAGTTTTTCCCTGCCGACCGGCAGGCCCGTCGGCTCCCTGTAGGCACGGTCGCAGAGGAAGGGGTGCACGAGCCTGCCTCCATTCGCGATCGCCGCGTAGACGCGGGCTATCTGCAAGGGCGTCAGCAAAAGATACCCCTGCCCGATCGAATAGTTGATCGTGTCGCCCTGATACCAATTCTCCCTGAAACGCTTCCTTTTCCACTCCGGCCCGGCGATCGTGCCCGAGGCCTCGCCCGGAAGGTCGATCCCCGTGGGCTCCCCCAGGCGGAACTCCCGACACCACTTCATCAGGAGGTCAATCCCCAGCTTCAGCCCCACCTGATAGAAATAGACGTCGCAGGAATACTGCAGGGCCGACAGTACGTTGAGCGTGCCATGTCCCCCGCGCCTCCAACACCGAAACGTCCGGGAGGGCAGACGAAGGGCGCCGCCGCAAAAAAAGGTCGTGGAGGGCGCGATCACCCCCTCCTCCAGGGCCGCCAGGGCCACGAGCGCTTTGAACGTGGAGGCGGGCGGATAGACCCCCGCGATGGTTCGGTCCAGCATCGGCTTGGCCGGGTCCCGCGTCATATCCCGCCATTCCTTCCCGGAGACCCCCCAGGCCAGGGGGTTGTTGTCGTAGGTCGGCGAGGAGGCCAGGGCCAGGACCGCCCCCGTCCGGACGTCCATCACCACGAGCGCCCCCCTCTGCCCCGCGAGGAGCTCGACGGCTCGCTTCTGGACCCCCATGTCCAGGGTCAGCTTCAAATCGCTCCCCTTCATCGCCGATCGGGTGTCCAGCGTGCGGACCTTGCGGCCCCGAGCGTCGACCTCCAGGGCCTCCTCCCCGGCCGCGCCGCGCAACTCGGGCTCGTAGGAGCGCTCGACGCCCACCTTGCCGATCAGGTCTCCCCCGAAGTAGTCCCCCTCGGCGCTGGCCCGGAGCTCCTCCTCCGATATCTCCCCGACATACCCCAGGACGTTCGAGACCAGGGCCCCCGCAGGATACGTCCTCCGCCAGACGGGGAAGGGAAACAACTCCCGGGGAAACTCGGGGTCGGCGACCAGCTCCGCCATCTGCGGCATCGTCAAGTTCGGAACCAGGCGGATCACGCGATAGGGGGCCCAGCGCTGCCGCCGGATCGTCTTTTCGAGGTCCTCCACGGTCATGGGAATACCATGGCGCGTCAGCACGATGCTGACGCGCTCCAGCTTTTTCCCCGTATCGAGGTCCAGCGGATATCCCATGATGCTGAACGTCGTCTCGTTGACCGCCAGCGGGACGCCGTGACGGTCGAAGATCTCCCCGCGGGGCGCCGACACCCGAATCAGCCTCAGCCGATTGTTGTAGGCCAGGCGAACGTACTTGTCGCCATGAAGGATCTGAAAAAAATAAAGCCCTCCCACCAGAATGGCCAGGGAGAGAAAGATCCCTCCCAGCATGATCTTCAGGCGGCCGTCCAGCAACTCCCTGATCTCAGGCATGGAGCTCCTTCATACGCCTCGAATAGCGATAGACGCACAACAGCACCAGGGGAAGGGCCAGCGCCTGCTGCAGCGCGAAGAAAGCCCCCCCCCTGTCGCCTCCGAAGATCAGGACGGGCAGAAGCGGAGGCAGAAGCTGCGTGACCTCCAGAAGCGCAAAAAAGACCATGGACGTTCGCCCCTGCACGGGGATGGCGTTCCAGGCCCACAGGATCAGCATCACGGCACAGACGTAGCCCAGGGTGAAGAAACCCGGGATGCCAATCCAGCGCAGGTCCCAGAGCAACCCCCCGAAAAAGGCCGTCCAGATGCCCCAGAGCCGGTCCTCCCCCTCCTCCAGCAACAGGCGGTAGGCCACCGTCAGGAGAAAGATCTCCGGAACCTGCATCACCCCCCAGGAAAGCACGGTCAGAAGGTCCTGGAGCAGCCAAAACAGCACGGAGGACATCAGCGGGGCCTCTTCGACGGGGAAAAAAGCGCGGGACTGAGGATGGAGACGTCGTAAAACCGCGTGAGGTCCGCCCCGGGCTCCAGGCGATAGGTGACGTACCCGCTCCCGGAGACCTCTACCTCCTCCTTGATCCGACCGATGGGCAGCCCCGGGGGCAGCTGCTCGCCGATTAAGGCCGTACTCACCTTCATCCCGGCCATATTGCCCCTTCCCGAGGGGATGTAGTCCAGGAGGACCGAACCGTTCCCATCCCCCACAACGACCCCCAGGTCCCGAGTCTCCTCGATCACGACCGGAATCATCAGGGATGGCGAGGTCAGGAGCTCCGCCCAGGAAGAGAACAGCGACACCGAGGTGACGCGCCCGATGAGATATCCATTCTGGAAGATCGGCAGCCCCACGGAGACGTGATTCCTCTCCCCCTTGTCGAGGCGGATCTCGTGCCACCAGGACAGGGGCGCCCTCAGGGTCACCCGGGCCCCGCCCATCCTGGCGTCCAGATCGGAGCTGAGACGCTCGTTCGCCATGGCGGCCTCCAGGATGCGAAACTTCGCATTCTCATCCCGCAGGCGCTCGATCTCACGCTGGAGCGCCGATTTCTCCCGGGCCCAAAGCCATCCATCCCTCAGAAGGGCCCGCAGATGCACGGCCGGAAGCTCCGGTATGGACAGGACCTCACCCCAAAGCCCCACGATCTGCTTGGACACCCCCAGGGAAGAGCCGGCCGCCAGCAGCACCAACCCCAGGATGAGCGCCGTCAGGCTGTGAATCCACTCACGGATCTGGCGCCGGTCAAGCACGGCCGTTCCTCCGTCCGGACATTATCCCGCACGCTTTCAGCGGGACCCCCGCTCGACGGACATCAGCACCCGCCGCATGGCCCCCAGGTTCTCCAGGATCTTCCCCACCCCCAGGGCCACGGAGTAGAGCGGCTTCTCGGCGGTGATGACGGGGGTATTGACGGCCCGGGAGAGGCGCTCCGCAAACCCCCGCATCAGGGAAACCCCTCCGGAAAGCACGATCCCCTGATCGACGATGTCCTTGGCCAGTTCGGGAGGGGTCTTCTCGAGGGCCACCTTCACCATGTCCTCGATCCCCAGAAAGATCGGGTCCAAGGCCTCCCGGACCTCGACCGAGGAGACCGTGTCGACCTTGGGCAGCCCGTCGGAGAGGTCCCGTCCCTTCACGGCCATCTCCAGTTCCGGCGCCAGAGGCAGCGCGGATCCGATCGTGTTCTTGACCTCCTCGGCCGTCGTCTCCCCGATCAGCAGAGCGTAGCGTTGGCGCAGCATAGCGACGATGGCGTTGTCCATCACCTTGCCCGCGTTCCGAAGCGAGCTGGTCACCACGATGCCCCCGAGGGAGATGACCGAGACCTCGCTCGTCCCCCCCCCGACGTCGACGATCATGCACCCCTGGGGCTTGTCGATCGGCAGCCCCACACCGAGGGCCGCCGATATGGGCTCGTCCACCACATAGGCCTCGCTCGCCCCCGCGCCCAGCGTCGCGTCGACCACCGCCTTACGCTCCACCTCCGTGACCTCCGCCGGAACGGAGATGACCACGCGCGGATGGGCCATGAAGGAACCGCCCCCCTTGGCCTTGTGGAGGCAGAAGCGAATCAGCTCCTCCGTCATATCGAAGTTGGCGATGACCCCGTCCTGAAGCGGCCATATCGCCTCGACTCCCGCGGGGGTCTTCCCCGCCATCGCCTTGGCCTCCTGCCCCACGGCAATGACCTCGAGCCCTCGGCCCCGGGGCAGTTTCCGCACGGCGACGGTCGAGGGCTCGCTGAGCACGATCCCCTTCTCCTTCACGTACACGACGATGTTGGCCGTCCCCAGATCTATTCCGACATCGAGCCCCAGTATCCCGGAGAGGTACTTGAACATATCCTTTCATCACCCGCATTTTTCGAGTCTGCCCCAAAAATCCCCATCAATGAGGCCACTACCGCAAAAGGACCCTCTTTATCAGGGGGCCCCGTTCCATTTCCCCGGACTTTCCGGAACCTCTTTCTTTCCGGAACCGCCCTCCCGAAACCGGCCTAGACGGGCCAGAAGGGATTGTGCCGCCGCTCCTCTCCGATGGTCGTCTCCGGGCCGTGCCCCGGAAGGACGACGAGCGAATCCGGGAGCTTCGAGAGCTTGCGCAGGGAGTCGTCCAGCCTCGACGGATCCCCGCCCGCAAGATCGGTCCGGCCCACGCTCTGGGCGAAAAGGGTATCCCCCGACGCCAGGATGCGCTCCCCGCCCTCTTGTATAAGATAACACACTCCTCCCGGGGTGTGCCCCGGGGTCTCCAGGACCTCGATGCGAAAGGCCCCGATCCCGACCACGTTCCCCTCGGAGACCGCGTGATAATCGGCAACGCTCTCGCACCGTATCCGGAGGGCGGACTGCATCGCCTCGGAGGGATGCCGGATCATATCGGCGTCCTCCCTGGAGATATAGACTTCCCCTCCGACGAGGGGAAGCAGATCCTTGAGCCCCGCAAAATGATCCACGTGCCCGTGGGTCAGGAGCACCGCCCTCAGCTTCAGTCCCTTGGACTGAACGAACTCCAGGACCTCCCGGGCATCCCCGCCGGGGTCGATGAAGAAGGCCTCTCCCCCCTCGTCCCAGAAAAGATAGCCGTTCGTCCAGAGCTTACCCAGAGGGAAACGTTTGTACTGCACCGTCCTCACAACTCCTTATTCCAATTCCGGATCATCGGGTATCCAGGATCAGGGTCACCGGGCCGTCGTTCAGGAGGTCGATCTCCATATGCGCGCCGAAGATGCCGCAGCCCGTCTCCACCCCGAAGGACCGAACCCGGCGAACGAAATGATCATAGAGCCGCCTCCCCTCCTCGGGGTCGGCCGCTCCGACAAAGGAGGGACGCCTGCCCTTCCGGCAGTCCCCGTAAAGGGTGAACTGCGAGACCAGAAGCGCGGCGCCGCCGACATCGAGGAGGGACCGATTCATCCGTCCCTCCCCGTCCTCGAAGATCCTCAGGTTGACGAGCTTGTCGGCCAGCCAGAGGGAATCCTCCTCCGTATCTCCGTCCCCGACCCCCAGCAGGACGCAGATCCCCGGGCCGATCTCCGATATCGTCTCTCCGCCCACGGAAACGGCCGCCCGCAGGACCCTCTGCACCACCACCCGCATGGCCTACCCCCTTGCGACCTCCAGCATCCCCTTGATGCCGTTCAATTTCGCGACGATCGAGTATAGATGCTCCACATCCTTCACCTTCAGTTCGATCTTCATCCGCATCAGGCTGTTACCCACCGTCGTAGCCTTGATCCCGTAGATGCTGCCCCCCTCCTGCCCGATCGCCTGGGCCGCGTCGCGGATCAGGTCGGACCGGTCCAGGGCCTCCGCCCTCAGACGGGCGGTATAGAGTTTTCCGGACGAGCGCCCCCAGGAGACCTGCACGACGCGCCCCATCTGGGCGTTCAGGATATTGGGGCAGTCCAGCCGATGCACCGTGATCCCGCGCGTCCGCGTCGAGTAGCCCACGATGGCGTCGCCTGGGACCGGGTCGCAGCAGTTGGCCAGGACCACCCAGACCCCCCCCGCTCCGTCGACCACGATGTCCGAGTCGGATTTATGGGCGTCCGCGTGCTCCTTTACGAGCGCTGCGATGTCGTCCGTGGGATGGCGCTGCTGGAGGTACGCCAGCGCGAGCTTCTGCGCAACCGTGCTGGGGCCGGACGTCCCCGCCCCGATGGAGACCAGGAGGTCCTCCCTGCCCGCCATTCCGAGGTCGCGGGCCACCTTGTTGAGGGCGGGGGTCAGATCGTCCTGACCATCCGTCTTGTCGGCCTTGTCCGTCGCGATCCCCCGCTTGCGGAGCTCGCGCTCGAGGGCCTCCCATCCCCGCGCCAGCTTCTCCTCCCGATCCGTCCTCTCGGCCTGGCGAAAGTAGTTCCGGATCTTGCTCCTGGTCTTGCTGCTCCGGGCGAACTTCATCCAGTCCCTCGAGGGGAAGCCCTGCGGCGAGGTGATGATCTTCACGATGTCGCCGCTGTGCAGCTGCGTGCTCAGGGGCACGATGCGGCTGTTGATCATCGCCCCCACGCAGCGGTTGCCCACCTCCGTATGGACGGCGTAGGCGAAGTCGATCGTCGTGGCCCCGTTGGGGAGGACCAGGGGCTTGCCCTGCGGGGTGAAGACGTAGACCTCCGAGGTCAGGACGTCGCTCTTCAGCAGCTCCAGGAATTCCTCGGGGTCGTGCCCCTCGCCCGGGCCACCCTCCAGGGCCTGGCGCACCCACATCAACCTGGCGTCCAGGCTGTCGGCGGAGACGCCCTTGGTCTTGTAAAGCCAATGGGCGGCGATCCCGTACTCCGCAAGCCGGTTCATCTCCTGGGTACGGATCTGCACCTCCATGGGCGCGCCAAAGGCCATGACCGTGGTGTGCAGCGACTGGTACATGTTGCTCTTGGGGGTGGCGATGTAGTCGTCGAACTGCCCCGGGATCGGAACCCACAGGGAGTGGACGATGCCCAGCACGGCGTAGCAGGTGGACAGGTCCTCCACCAGGACGCGGATGGCCAGGATGTCGTACAGCTCGTCCATGGAGAGCTTCTTGCGCTGCATCTTCTCGTAGATGCTGTAATAATGCTTGGCCCGGCCCTTGATCTTGCAGGGAATCCCCTCCTTCGCCAGGCGGGACTCCAGCGTCTCGATCCCCTTCCGGATGATCTCCTCCATCTGGGGCAGCTTTTTCTTGGTCTTCCGCCGGATCTCGCTGTAGACCTCCGGCTGAAGGTAACGGAAGGACAGGTCCTCGAGATCCCTCTTGATCTGGTAGATCCCCAGGCGATGCGCGAGAGGGGCGAAGATCTCGAGCGTCTCCTTCGCGATGCGCTCCTGCTTGTCGCGCCGGAGCGCGCCCAGGGTCCTCATGTTGTGCAGCCTGTCCGCGAGCTTGATCAGGACGACCCGGATGTCCCGGGCCATCACGATGAACATCTTCCGCAGGTTCTCCGCCTGGTACCCCTCCACCGACATGAAGGGCAGCTTGCCCAGCTTCGTCACGCCGCCGACCAGCGTCAGGACGTCCTCGCCGAACGCGGCGCTCAGCTCCTCGGGGGACGTTGGCGTGTCCTCCAGGACGTCGTGCAGCAGGGCCGCCGTCAGGGTGGCCAGGTCCAGCTGCATGTCCGCGAGGATCGACGCCGTGCTCAGGGTATGGATGACGTAGGGATCCCCCGCCACGCGCTTCTGGTCGGCGTGGGCCCTGGCGGCGAAGACGAAGGCCTTGCCCAGGCGATGCATCTGAGAGGAGGAGAGGAAGGTCAGGGCCTTGGCCCAGAGCTCGCGCCAGGCCGCCCGCACGCTCTCCACCCGGCATTGTTCCGGGAGCTGCTCCAGAAAGGAATCGCGCAGCTGCGCCATCTCCCGCTGCTCGTCGTTGCCGGAGAGCTCCGGGACGCTGCTCAGGATGGCCTTCATCGCCTCGTTGTCGGCGCGCAAGGCGCCATCGGAGGCAGGGGACGCCCCCGT
>NZ_CAUUWA010000045.1 GCF_963548695.1 uncultured Fretibacterium sp. | reverse complement strand
TCAGGTCCTTCCAGAACCCATCGTAATCAAAGTACTCCATCGCTCAACCCCTGCTTGTCTGCCGCCTGGCCCCTTCTTATCTCCGACGCACTCCACTTGTCCGCCAGCAGGTCTTTCTTGCCCCAACCCTCGATCTCGATGATGGTGTTTGACATCCAGGACTCCTCGACAAATCAACGATAAAACCAACATTGAAAACTACACAAGGCTTCGGGAAAGCACATGAACCTTTGGCAGACAACGCAGCTCCAGGCTCCGCACGGCGGAGCGCAGGCTCTCCCTGTCCTCCTTCGGCAGGCTCTCCAAATCCCCACCCTGGAAATAGGTCAAAGTCCTAATACACTCAGCAGGTGGAAACTGCATTCCATACAGCGCCGCAGCTCCGGCCAATCCAGTCTCCAGCGTTTCTCCGCCGCGCAGGATCGCTGCGATATCCCTGTAGTCCTTCGACTCGACGCGCTGCATGACAACAGCAAGTTTCGTAGCCATCAAATCTTTCAGGGAGGCCACCCGAAGGATTCCATCGGCAGTATCGAGGGGCTCGCCTATACGTCCCAACCGGATCCCTCCAAAGAAAGAAAGCTTGACGTTTTCCCCTGTAATGTAGGAGCGGGTATCAGGTGCTTTCTGTATCAGCCGGGCTTCCCTCAGAAAGGGTAAAACCGCTCTGAGCTCCCTGTCCTTACCCTCATCAAGAGGAAGATGGGAGAAGAAGTCGAAATCCACCGACGAACGATGTCCCAAATACAACGCTATGGCCGTTCCGCCATAGAGAACAAATCCCAGAGCCCTGAGCGGAGCCAATGAGGGCCAAAGCACCTTTTGCGCTTCGGGCAGGATCTCAAAGTGAGGGCAGAGGGAGGTCATTGCACGATCCTCCTCGGCATGGGGGAAAGTTCCCGATCCAGTCGGCAGTGCCAGAAGCTCCAGGAACGGGCGCTGAACTGACCGATCTCCGCAGCGTCCAGAACATCCGAAAGAGCATCCGGGGGGAAAAGTTCTGCCATACGAATCCAGTCCTCCCAGAGCCCGAGATCCATGACCCGGGCCAGCACCCTTTGAGGCCACACAAGGGCTTCCTCCGGGGTCTGCCACCAGATATACCGCCCAGCGGCCTCCAGAAGAAAGTCTTTCTGTGACGGGTTCAGCTCCCGCTTCTCCTCCATGGCACTCGCTCCCCTCAGATGAAGTCCGCGAAGAAACGCTCGGTGCGGCGGAAGAACCACATCCCACTGAAAAAGGCCAGGACGGAAATCGCCGCGGAGATCAGGAAACCCGGCAGGTAGAGCGAGCTCGCCGTCCCCTGCACGCACCACCGAAACCCGTCGATCACCCCGACCATGGGGTTGAGGCTGTAGAGCAGCCGCCAGCGTTCGGGCACGACGGAGCTGGAGAACCCCACGGGCGAGACGTAGAGGCCGAACTGCACCAGGAACGGGACGATATAACGGAAGTCCCGATACTTCACGTTCAGGGCGGACAGCCAGAACCCCGCCCCCAAGGCCGCCAGGGTCGCGAGCAAAAAGAAAAACGGCATGAACAGGAGCGTCCAGGAGGGGACGAAGCCGTATCCCAACATCAGCAGCCCCAAAAGCGCCAGGGAGATCAGGAAGTCCACAGCACTGACGATGACCGAGCTGGCCGGAACGATCAGTCGCGGAAAGTACACCTTGCTGATCAGGCGCGACTCCGCTATAAGGGAATTCGAGCTCTCCTGCATCGCGTTGGCGAAGTACTGCCACGGCAGCATCGCGGAGAACACCAGGATGGGATAGGGCACGCCCTCGTTGGGCAGCTTGGCCAGCCGACCGAACACGACGGTGAACACCAGCATGGTCAGGAGGGGCCGGATAACGCTCCAGGCGATGCCGATGACCGTCTGCTTGTAGCGCACCAGGATGTCGCGCCAGGCCAAAAAGTAGAAAAGCTCCCGGTAGCGCAGGAGCTCCCGGAAAAAGGCGACCGTCGTTCGGTTGGGCTCGATGACCAGGTCGAACCCGGCATTCGTGGAATTATCCGTCATATTACCCCGCATCCCTCACTTGCTCCTGCAGCAGCCCATCCTGCTCGCCCCAGACGAACAGGGATTCCTCGGGACGCAGAGTCCCCTGAAGCATCTCGTACTCCCCGGGAGTCAGGACGAGCACCCGGACCTTCCGGGCAATCATCCCTTCCACCTTCTCCACCAGCTCACCCAGGTACTGCCGGTCGATCTCCCCGACCAGGGTCAGGTCGATAATCCCGCCGTCGATCCCGTGGGCGTAGTCGCCCGTGATCAGGGCGAGGCGGACGGTCCCCAGGCGCTCGACGATCCCCTCCACAACCTGATCGATCCCCAAAACCTTACGCACGATGCGATGGAGCTCGGGGAAGAGGGGGTGCCTCCTGCAGGCCCGGTAGGTACGCTTTCGCCCACCCTCCGGCACCTCCTCGAGGAAGCCGGCCGAGCACAGACGGTTCAGCTCCACCCGCACGGCATTGGTCGATTCCCCGAACTCGTCCGCCAGGCCGCGAAGGTAAGACGTGACCCCGGGATTCAGGAAAAATTTCATCAGCAGCTTTATACGGGTCTTGGAGGATATCAGAGAATCTATCATCATACGAGCAATTTTATTACTCAAAAATTCCTTTGTCAACGAAATTGCCGAGGGAGCCGTTCGGGTTACGGAGAACCCTCCGGGCAGACTGCTTTCTCCTCGGACACTTCACGGAATACGCAGATGATCCCGGAAGCCCCGTCCACGATCCATGATCCATGTAGACATCGTTCCCGCCAAAAAATTCAATGATGAATTTACAGCAGCAGAGGGGTTGGAGTAAAATAAAAATAAGGCGACGCGAATTATCGTTGAAAAACGGAAACTCGGACCTGCGTCCGTCTCTCCGCAGGCATTGAGACCTGACGCAGTTTTTGAAATGAAATCCGAAAGGGGACATTCGATTTGAAGAATCCAACGCAGGAGAATCCCACACAAAAGAATCCGACTCAGTGGAAGGCCCTCGTTCCCGGACTGTCCCTCACCGTCGTCCTCGCCGTGCTCGCGTGGTTTTGCGGACGCCAGGTTCCCATCGTCGGCGCGCCGGTGTTCGGCATCCTTTTCGGAATGTTCGTCGCCCTGTTCGGCAATCCGCCCGCGCTGAGGGAGGGAACACGCTTCGCCTCGAAGAGGCTGCTCCAGCTCTCCGTCGTCCTGCTGGGGTTCGAGATGAACATGAGGAACGTCCTGGTGGTCGGAAGCGAGTCCCTCGTCGTGATGGCCTTCACACTGACCGCGGCGTTCCTCTCCGCCCGGATCATGCAGAGGGTCCTGCGGCTCGACTCCGTGACCGCAACTTTGATCGGGGTGGGGACGGCCATATGCGGCGGATCGGCCATCGCGGCGACCGCCCCCGTCATCGGCGCGAAGGAGGAGGACATCGCCCACTCCATATCCACCATATTCCTCTTCAACATCGCGGCCGTCTTCATCTTCCCCGCGCTGGGACACCTTATGAATATGGGCGACCAGGGGTTCGGGATATGGGCCGGCACGGCGGTCAACGATACCTCGTCCGTCCTCGCGGCAGGATACGCCTACAGCGACGCCGCCGGCAAGCTGGCGACCATCGTCAAACTGACACGCACCCTGATGATCGTGCCCATCACCTTCGTGCTCGCCCTTTACGCCGCCCGGGCCGGGGAGGGATCCTCGCACTTCAGCTTTTCCAAAGCCTTCCCCTGGTTTGTGCTCGGGTTCGTGGCCGCCTCCCTGCTGCATACGTCGGGGATCGTGAACCCCGAGATATCGCGCTCCCTGACGGTGTCCGGGAAGTTCCTCATCGTCGCCGCCATGGCCGCCATCGGCCTCAACACGCACATCGGCAAACTTCTGGCCAACGGCCTGAGGCCTATTCTCATGGGGCTGGTCTGCTGGGTCGTCCTGGCGGGCACGTCCCTGGTCGTACAGCATTTTCTGGGGCTTCTGTAGCCCCCTGCAAAAAAGAGGGCCGGAAGGACGCCCCTTTCTGGGGGAACCCTCCGGCTTTCTTTCACCCTTACAGCGCTGCCTTTTTCCTAAATCCCGGCGGCCTTGCGAAGCGTCTCCGCGCGGTCCGTCCTCTCCCATCCCGGCAGGGGGGTAAGGTCGATGCGACCCATGTGTCCGTAGGCGGCCAAGGCCCTGTACTGGGGCTTGCGCAGGTCCAGGTCTCGGATGATCGCAGCGGGCCGGAAGTCGAAATGGGCGCGCAGCAACTCCACGATTTTCTCGTCCCCGATCTTCCCCGTGCCGAAGGTGTTGACGTTAAGGGAAACCGGCTCGGCCACGCCAATGGCATAGGCCACCTGAATCTGGCACTCGTCGGCGATCCCCGCAGCCACGATGTTCTTCGCGGCGTAGCGCGTCATGTAGGCGCCGCTGCGGTCGACCTTGGTGGGGTCCTTGCCGGAGAAGGCCCCGCCCCCGTGGGGCACCCATCCGCCGTAGGTATCGACGATGATCTTTCGGCCCGTCAGGCCGGTGTCGGCCATGGGACCACCCTTGACGAAACGCCCGGTGGGGTTGACGAAGATGCGGGTCTCCGAATCGATCAGGTGCCCGGGGACGATGGGGTTGATCACGTTCTCGATGATGTCCGCACGGATCTCCTTGAGGGTCGCTTCCGGATGGTGCTGGGCGGAGACGACGATCGTATCGGCGTGGACGGCCTTCCGGCCCTCGTAGCGGAGGGAGACCTGCGTCTTGCCGTCCGGGCGCAGGTAGGGGACCGTCCCGTCGCGTCGGACCTTGGTGAGCTGACGCGCCAGGTTGTGGGCGATGGCGATGGGCATCGGCATGAACTCCTCCGTCTCGTTGCAGGCGTAGCCGAACATCATCCCCTGATCGCCGGCTCCGATCTTCGCGATGTCCTCCTCGGAAAGTTTCTTCTCACGCACTTCGATGGCGTTGTCCACGCCCTGGGCGATGTCCCCGGACTGCTCGTCGATGGCCGTGAGGACCGCGCAGGTCTCGCCGTCGAACCCGTACTTGGCGCGGGTGTAGCCGATGTCCTGGACGATCCCGCGCGCCAGCTTGGGGATATCCACGTAGGTCCGGGTCGTGATCTCGCCCGATACCATCACCAGGCCCGTCGTGCAGAGCACCTCACAGGCCACGCGGCCGTTGGGGTCGTCCTTCAGGATCGCGTCAAGGATGCCGTCCGAGATCTGATCGGCGACCTTGTCGGGGTGCCCCTCCGTGACGGACTCCGAGGAGAAGATGAATTTTTCCGTGTTTGCCATAGTCCTACCTCCCGAGAATAAATGAACGAAAGACAAAAAAACACCCTTCCCGTCGGGAAGAGTGTCCACACAACCTTATGCTCTTCCTCTCATCATCCAGCCTCACGGGGCTGCTGGTATTGGCACCTGATTCGACAGGTTGCCGGGCTTCATCGGGCCAGTCCCTCCACCTCTCTCGATAAGAGATCTCATTATAAAATAAATGGACATTACCTTTGGGAAACGGAAATTCGCGTTTTCCCGAGATTCCACCTTCTACCAGAGAATTATTGTACCCCTTTTTGACGTCCCGTCAAGGACCGTTTGCGGCCCGGCGAACCATCCCGGGGCCCTCATGGGCTCCGCCGGAGGTCAGCGCCCATCCTCCGAGACCACGTCGCCGCTCTTGATCAGGATGACGCGCTCGCCGGGGAAGACGAGGTTGTACTGTTCCCGCGCCATGTGCTCGATGCCCTCCCGGGATTTGTAGAACGAGACCTTCTCCCGATAGTCGCGCACGCTGTCCTGTTTCCTGCGCAGGAGCTCCTCGCGCTCCTCAATCGCCGCGTTGAGCTGGTCGATCCTCCGCCATTCGAAGAAGTAATGCGTCCCTATAATGAGGAAGAGGAGGAGGACGAAGGCGACGACCACGATCCTTCGCAGGGGGGGCATGTCACATCCGCTCGGGGGCGCTCACGCCCAGCAGGCTCAGGCAGGTGTGCAGGACAATGCGCACCGCGTTCGCCAGCTTGAGACGACCGAGCTCCACCTCCCCGGCCTCGCCCAGGATGCGGTTGGTGTTGTAGAAGGAATGGAAGGCGCCGGCCAGCAGCCCCGCATAGGCCGTCAGCATCTGAGGGGCCAGGTCCCGCGACGCGTTCTCCACCTCCCGCGGAAAGAGCGCCAGACAGTCCGCCAGCCCGCGGGCCGCATCGT
The DNA here is from genome assembly GCF_963548695.1 of uncultured Fretibacterium sp. NCBI lineage: Bacteria > Thermotogati > Synergistota > Synergistia > Synergistales > Aminobacteriaceae > Fretibacterium > uncultured Fretibacterium sp. The sequence goes on along the minus strand of NZ_CAUUWA010000045.1, from coordinate 13,038 downwards.
CCTCGAACAGGCTCTCGGGGATCGGAACGCCGTCCGAGCCCAGACGGTCCGCGCTGCCACCACGGGCCGTCCACTCCCGGACGACGCTGCAGATTCGGGCATGAGCGTACTGGACGTAATAGACGGGGTTGTCGCTGCTCTGCTTTTTTGCGAGGTCGAGGTCGAAGTCCAGCTGGCTGTCGCTCCGGCGCATGAGGAAGAAGAACCGCGTGGCGTCGACGCCGACCTCATCCAGGACCTCCTTCAGGGTGACGAACTCCCCCGACCGGGTCGACATCGCCACGGGATGGCCGTCCCGCATCAGGTTGACCAGCTGGATCAGCAGCACGTCGAGGTCGTCGGCCGACTTTCCGATGGCCTCCACCCCAGCCTTCATCCTCGGAATATAGCCGTGATGATCGGCCCCCCACACGTCGATGACCCGATCGAACCCGCGAGTCACGAACTTGTCCCGATGATAGGCAATATCCGACGCGAAATAGGTGGGCGCCCCGTTGTTGCGGATCAGTACGCGGTCCTTGTCGTCCTCGAAATCGGTCGTCTTGAACCAGAGCGCGCCGTCCGACTCGAAGGCGAAGTCGCGCCTCTTGAGGTCCTCCATGGCCTGGCGCACCAGATCCCGCTCGTAAAGGGTGGCCTCGGAGAACCAGACATCGAAGCGGACCCCGAAACGCCCCAGATCCTCCTTGATCCGCCCCAGGATGACGTCCCCCGCGTACCGCTTGAACCAGGGCAGGCTCTCCGAGGGCGACTCCGCCAGGAAACGGTCGCCCTCCCGCTCCAGGACCGTGCGGGCAAGGTCTCTTATATAAGCGCCCTTGTAGCCGTTCTCGGGGAAGGGAGCAAGTTCGGGGCGCCCCGCCAGCTCGAAGTAGCGGGCCTGAGCGGAACGTCCCAGGATATCCATCTGGAGCCCCGCGTCGTTGATGTAGTACTCCCGCTCGACATTCCAGCCTGTGAAGGCGAGGATGCCCGCGACGACGTCCCCCACCGCCGCGCCGCGGCCGTGGCCGATGTGCAGCGGCCCCGTCGGGTTGGCGCTGACGAACTCCACCTGCACCTTTCGCCCGCCCCCCAGGTCCGAGGAACCGTACCGATTTCCCAGGGAAAGGACCTCGTCCGCGGCGGAGGCAAACCATTTTTTCGAGAGGAAAAAGTTGATGAACCCCGGTCCGGCGACCTCTATTTTATCGAAAAAACCGCTTCCATCCTCGCTCAGCCGCCCGACGATCCGGGCAGCCAACGTCCTCGGGGGCATGGAAAACGCCTTGGAGAGCTGCATGGCGGCGCTGGCCGAACGATCCCCCTGCCCCTCGTGCCTGGGACGTTCCAGCTCGAACGCCATCCCCTCCGGGAGGGGCTTCCCCAACTCCTCCGCGACGCTCCGGACAGCCCGAAGTAGAGCCTCCCTCGGGTAGGAAACGGCCGAACCCCGCATCAATTCATCCGACATCTCCGCACTACCTTTCCCTTATATAAAGAACTTTTTGCCCGCAGGGCGAGCGGACGCTCCCGCCCCTATTCCTTGCCCCTCATCAACAACGGCAGGGGGCGCGCCGAAAAATTGCGCCAAAGGTCCAGTGCCGTCTTCAAAGAGGCTCCGTCCTCCTCCGCCAGCCTCGTCGCCGAAACCTGGAGCCGGACCTCCGCCGTCACCTTCTTCAGCTTGGACGCCTTGAAGTTTTCCCCATAGAGCACCTTTCCGGAGGCGCGTTCCGTGTCCGCGGGGAGCATCACCTTTTCGACCCCCGGGGGCAGCTGCAGGCTGACCCTCTGTTCCATCAGGAAGGGGAAGACCAGCTCCACGGGAACGGAGTCACCGGGCAGGGATTGCAGGGACTCGGGGACGAACGCCGGAAGGATGACCAGTAGGTTCTTCCCCTGCATCCCCATGATCCCCGGCATCTCGCCGATGCGGAAGGCCAGCTCGGCCTCCCCGCCGGACTCCTTGAGTGCGGCAGCCTCGTAGCCCCTCAGATTCCGGAAGAGCGAGGGAAGGAGCTCCCCCGCACGGCCGTCCTCCCAGGCGCGAAAGAACAGGGAACGCCATGCGCCGCGCGCCTGGAGGCGCACCGTACCGCTCAGCGCCCCGCCGGGGCTCAGGCTCAGATCGAAGAGGGCGCGCAGCCGGTTTTCCGATGCCTTCGCCTCCGGTATCCTCCTGCCCGCAATGCGTCCCTCCCCGTCCGGGGCGAATATCCGGCGCCCCATCAGAAGGGGCGAGGTCCTCCCCATCCTGGGGGCGTCGTCCATATCGCAGAAGAAGCTCTCCTTGAACCTGGCGCCCTTGAAGGGGGGAACCTCCAGGACCGGGGCCAGCAGAAGCCCCGGACAGACGGGGCTGTCCGCGTCGGGCTCGAGGGCCGTCCTCCAGTGCAAAAGGGCGTTCACCCCCCGCTCCTTGAGCCAGGCATGGGCCATCAGGAGCTTTTCCCCGCCCGTCCAGGGCCCCTCCGAGGGCAGCGTCCGACGGCACCCCTCCGGGAGAATGGCCTCGGGCTGATCGTACAGCCAGGAGAGCAGGGCGGCTGTTCCCGCCTCCGTCCCCCTTCGGAAGCCCTCGACGGCCTTTGAAGGGGCCTGAGGAACGGTAACGGCGGCCTCGTCCCGCATCAACCTGGCGAGTCCCTCGGCCCCCCGGCGCATGCCGAAGACGACCCCGCCCCGGGTGGAGGCGCGGAGCCCCCCCGGGACCAAGGGGGCGGCATTGACGGTCCGCCAGGTATAGACCGCCCTCCCCTTGCCCTTTTCCACCTCGGGACGGACGTTCTGGAAGGAACGATGGTTTTGAAAGGAATAATGGAAGAAGGGCCGCCCGTCGGGCACCGAGACCTCGACGATCGATTCCCAGACGGGCAGCGCCTCTTGGGTCCAGACCAGGTCCTCGAGGGAGAGATTCTCCGGGAAGGAGTCCTGCCAGCACAGGACCAGGATGAAGGTCTCGGGGAGCCCCTCGAACCGCACGGAGCGCATCGTCACGCCCCCCTGGTCCCGCTCGGCGGGGAGGACGTCGGCGATCTTCCGGCCGGAATCGAAGGCATAGACCCCCGCCTCCAGGACCCTCGCGGTCCCTCCCGGAGGATTGGGGATATCCCAGTTCAGCCATCGCTCCTCCAGGCCGCTGCGCCCCAGCAGCACCCAGAGATGGGTCCGTTCCATTCCCCCATCCGGGGCGGGTCCGCAGGAGACCCGTTTGAGCCAGACGATGCCCCGCGCGTCGGGATACGTCGAGAAGTCCGGGTTCACCTGCCGCATCCGCGCGAGGTCGTACTCGGGGACCGACGCCCCCACAGGTGGCGGACACAGGAAAAAGATTCCAAGAAAGATTCCGAGGATGGCCCCAGAAAACAAAAATTTTCTCGACAAGAACTTCACCGTCGGACTCATTCGACGCACTCCTTCCTCATTCCGGCATACCTTCATTCCGACGCCCCCTCGACGCACTCCTCCCTCAACGGCAATACCTGAGGGGAAAAAGCACGTGGGAAGACTCCAGCGGATGAAATTCACGCGCCCTTGCCGCAGCAGTGCTTGTACTTCTTTCCGCTGCCGCAGGGGCAGGGATCGTTACGCCCCACCCGGGGACCCTTGCGGATGGGCTCGGGCCGCCCCTCGCCGCGGGGAAGCTCCTCGGGCATGGCGTCCTCATGTCCCTGCCCAAAACCGGGGAGGACAAAATCGCGCCCCTCGGAGACCCGTCGGGGACTGCGGCGCTCCTCCTCGGTCACCACGCGGACCCGGAAGAACTGTTCCGCAAAGGACTCCCGCACCCGCAGCATCATCTCCTGAAAGAGGTTGTAGGACTCGAACTGGTACTCCAGCAGCGGGTCCTTCTGCCCTATGGCCCTGAGGCCGATTCCGCGCCTCAGTTCGTCCATCGCCAGGAGATGGTCGCGCCAGGCGTCGTCCAGGGTGTTCAGCACCACGTAGCGCACCAGCCCCCCGGCGACCTCCGGGGTCAGCTCCTCGGTCTTTTTGTCGTAACGCGCCTTCAGGGAGGCGACGATCTCGTCCCGCACCAGCTCCATGCCGGCCTGGCTGTCGATGCGCCGCACCTGCTCGTCGCTGCCGGGGCCGAAGATGGCGCGTATCCGCGCTGCAGCCCGTCCGGCGTCCGGCTCCCCCTCCCCGGGGAAATAGCGGTCCAGAATCTCGACGATGACGCCGTTCACGACCCCCCAGCCATAATCGACCATATCCCCCTCGTTCAGGATCGTCTGCCGTTCGTCGTAGACGGCCTCGCGCTGACGGTTCATGACATTGTCGTAGGCCAGCAGCTGCTTGCGGATGTCGAAGTGCATCTGCTCGACCTTGTGTTGGGAGGACTCGATGACCTTCGAGAGCATTCCGGACTCGATGGCCTCGCCGTCCTTCATGCCCAGCCGGCCCATCAGGCCCTGGATGCGCTCCGAGCCGAACAGGCGCAGCAGGTTGTCCTCCAACGAGAGGTAAAAACGGCTCATGCCGGGGTCGCCCTGGCGGCCGGAACGGCCCCGAAGCTGGTTGTCGATGCGCCGGGACTCGTGGCGCTCCGTCCCGATGATCGCCAGCCCGCCCAACGCGGCGACCTTGTCGTGCTCCCCGCGGCAGAGCTCGCGGAACTCCTCCAGCCGGGCCTCGTAGGCCTTTTTGATGCGGCCGAAGACGGCGCGCAGAAACTCCAGCCCGCTCCCCTCCTCCGCGATGCGGCGGTCCCGGAGGTAGTTGCGCGCGAGGTCGTCGGCCTGGAGGTTGGAGTAGCGCACGAAGTAGCCGTAGACGTCCTCCTCGTCCACCCCCTTGACCGTCCAGTCCAGGGACGGCCTGTCGGAGAGGAGCTTCTCCTTGGCCAGGAACTCCGGGTTCCCCCCAAGCATGATGTCCGTTCCGCGACCGGCCATGTTCGTCGCCACCGTCACGGCGCCGAGGTGCCCGGCCTGGGCCACGATGTGGGCCTCCTTCTCGTGGTGCTTGGCGTTCAGCACCTGATGCGGGACCTTACGGGCCTTGAGCAGCTTGCTGACCCGCTCGGAGTTCTCGATGGACGTCGTCCCGACGAGGACGGGCTGTCCGCGCTTGTGGCATTCCTCGACGTCGTCCGCGACGGCGCCGAACTTCTCGAGCATCGTCCCGTAGATCACGTCGGGACAGTCCTGGCGGATCATCTTCCGGTGCGTCGGGATGGTCACGACCTGGAGCCCGTAGATCTCCTTGAACTCCTCGGCCTCCGTGGCCGCGGTGCCCGTCATCCCGGCCAGCTTACGGTACATGCGGAAGTAGTTCTGAAGCGTGATCGTCGCCAGGGTCTGGCTCTCGCGCCCCACCTTGACGCGCTCCTTCGCCTCGATGGCCTGATGGAGCCCGTCCGAGTAGCGGCGCCCCACCATGAGGCGTCCCGTGAACTCGTCGACGATCACGATCTCCCCGTCCTTCACGACGTAGTCGACGTCGCGCTGGAACAGGCGGTGGGCCTTCAGGGCCTGTACGATGCGGTGCGCCAGCTCGGACTTCGCCGCGTCCGAGAAGAGCCCCGGCATCCCAAGGAGGTCCTCGCAGCGCTGGATTCCGGCCTCCGTGACGGCGATGCTGCGCTCCTTCTCGTCCTTCTCGTAGTCCTTTCCCTCCGTCAGCTGGCGCGCCACCCCGTCCGCCTTGACGTAGAGCTCCACGTTGTCGTCGGACGGGCCCGAGATGATGAGGGGCGTCCGCGCCTCGTCCACGAGGATCGAGTCCACCTCGTCGACGATGCAGTAGGCATGGGAGCGCTGGACCATCTGCTCGGCGTGCATGACCATGTTGTCCCTCAGGTAGTCGAACCCGAACTCGCTGTTCGTCCCGTAGGTGATATCCGCCCTGTAGGCCTCGTAGCGCTCCTCCGGAGGCATGTAGGGGTAGATGACGCCCACGGAGAGCCCCAGGAAGTTGTAGATCGGGGCCATCCACGCGGCGTCGCGCTTCGCAAGGTAGTCGTTGACCGTGATCAGGTGGACGCCCTCGCAGGAGAGCGCGTTCAGGACGACGGCCAAGGTGGCCACAAGGGTCTTCCCCTCGCCGGTCCGCATCTCGGCGATTCGGCCGTCGTGCAGGGCCATGCCTCCGATCAGCTGTACGTCGTAGTGCCGGAGCCCTATCGTCCTCCGGGAGACCTCGCGCACGAGCGCGAAGACCTCGACGAGAAGTTCCTCCAGGGGCTCCCCGTCCCGGGCCCGCTCGCGCAGGCGTGCGCCCATGTCGCGCAGCTCGTCCTCACTCCGGGACTCCAGGTTCTCCGAGAGCTCGTTGATCTGCTCCACGACGCCCTCGTACTTTCTCAGCGCACGGTCGTTGGGGTCGAGCCCCAGCGCCCTCCTAATTGTGTTCCATATCATTTCCGCTCATTCACCTCTGACGGCGCCCCTCGGCCGGGGGCGTCCTGATCGTATGTCGAGTCCGCGTATCAAATTTATGGAGTAGATTCAAATGTTCATTATAGCGCACCGGCCGGAAAACCTCCGAAACCAAGAGCCCTGTAATCCTATTCCTGCTTACAGGGACTTCCAGCTCTTGAACCCCTGGCCCAGCACCTCGGTCGCGTCGCAGATGGAGAGGAAGGCGTTCGGGTCCTTTTCCTTGAGAAAGGCCTTGAGCTGAACGATCTGCCGCGGCTCCAGCAGGGAGATGAGCACGGGTCGAGGCTGCCCCGTGTAAGCCCCGTGCCCCTCGAGGCGGGTCACGCCCTTGCCCTTCGAGGTGATGAAATGGCAGACGTCCTCCGGGATGTTCGTGATGATGAGGGCCTGCTTGCGCTTGTCGAAGTTCCGCGTCATGCCGTCCAGGGTAACGCCGAAGACATAGAGCCCGACGGCGCCATATACCACGGATTCCAATCCCACAACGCTCACGGAAAGACCGAGGATGAAGAAGTTGACAAAGACGGAGAACCGCCCCACCTCGATCCCGTAGCGCCGGCGCATGACCATCGCGACGATGTCGAGCCCGCCGCTCGACCCTCCCACGTTGAAGAGCATCCCGATGGCGACCCCCTTCAGGAGCCCCGTGATCACCGTGGCCATGAACTTGTCCCGGGGCAAGTTCAGGGGGATGCTCCGAAAAATCGGGATGAACAGCGAGAACACCACGATGGAGGTGAACGTCAGCACCAGGAAGCGCAGGTTCAGGCTTTTGCGCCCCCAGACGATCAGGAGGACGTTGCCGATGAAAATAACCCAGCTGGGGGATATCCCGAAGACGTAATTGGAGAGGACGGCAAGCCCGGAGATCCCGAGGTCGGGAAAGCGGTAAGGCAGGGTGAAATAATTGACCGCGAAGGCGAAGATGATGTTGGCCGACAGGACGGCGAACACGGATCGCCACTCCCGCCTCAGCAGATCGGGCAGGGAAAGAAGAAAATTTTTGACAAGAGCGCTCTTTTCGGCTAGGACGTTCACGACCGACGACACCTTTCGTTCAAAAATCGGGCGGAAATTCAAGATTTCCCACCGCGGAAAGCGATATTGTATAATAATCAGGTTGGACACGGAACAATTCCAACATGAACGATTCCGACTCGGAGACGTATCATATCAGCCGCGCGGGGCGGAAGGCAGAGTAAAAATACCGCGAAGGCCCCTTTCGCCCGGGGCGCACCGTGGGCTGGGAGCTTTTCAGACGATCAGGAATACGGCGATCGAGAATGCAGATTGTCACGGAGGAAAACGCAGCGAGATGACTCAGGACACACGGAACGCGGAGGGCGGCTACGACGCCGGAAGCATACAGGTACTGGAAGGACTCGAGGCCGTTCGCAAGCGCCCCGGCATGTACATCGGGGACACCGGGAGCCGGGGCCTCCACCACCTCATCTACGAGGTCGTCGACAACGCCGTCGACGAGGCGATCGGCGGCTACTGCGACCGCATCGAGGTCACCATCCACGCGGACGAGAGCATCAGCGTCCGGGACAACGGGCGCGGCATCCCCACGGACCCGCACCCCTACAACGGGCGTCCGACCTGCGAGGTCGTCCTCACCATCCTGCACGCGGGGGGAAAGTTCGGGAACGGCGCCTACAAGGTCTCGGGCGGGCTTCACGGCGTGGGCGTCTCAGTGGTCAACGCGCTCTCGACCTGGCTGGAGGTCACGATCGCGCGCGACGGCGTGCAGCGCACCCAGCGGTTCGAACGGGGAATTCCCGTCACCGACCTCTCGCCGGGGACCCCCGCGGATTGGCGCGGCACCCTGATCCACTACCTCCCCGACGACACGATCTTCGAGGAGGTCCACCACTCCCTGGACGTGTTGAAGAGCCGCCTTCGGGAGCTGGCGTTCCTCAACCCGGGGCTCGCCATCTCCGTGGAGGACGAGCGCACGGGGGAAAAGAAGGAGTACCACTTCGACGGGGGCATACGGGCCTTCGTCGAGTATCTGGACCGCGGCAAGACGGCCCTCTTCACCCCTCCCGTCATCCTCTCCGGGGAGCGGGACGGCATCGCGATCGACGTCGGGTTCCAGTACAACGACAGCTACCTCGAACGCATCTTCTCCTTCGCCAACCTCATCCACACGATCGAGGGGGGGACGCATGTGTCGGGGCTCCGGACCGCCATGACCCGGGCCGTCAACGAAGCCGCGCGGAACAACAAGATCCTGCGCGACAAGGACGAGAACCTCTCCGGCGACGACCTGAAGGAGGGCCTGACCTGCGTGCTGTCCGTCAAGCTGGGCAACCCCCAGTTCGAGGGGCAGACCAAGACCAAGCTGGGGAACAGCGAGGTCCGGGGCGCCGTGGACTCCTTCGTCTACGAGGGACTGCTCTCCTGGTTCGAGGACGCCCCCGACCTTCTCCGTCCCATCGTGGACAAGGCGGTCCGCGCCCGGCAGGCCCGCGAGGCCGCCAAGAAGGCGCGCGAGCTCGTCCGCAAGGGGTCCATGACGGGCCTGAACCTCCCCGGGAAGCTCGCGGACTGCTCCTCCAGGACCCCGGAGAACACGGAGCTCTACATCGTCGAGGGCGACAGCGCCGGCGGCAGCGCCAAGCAGGGCCGGGACCGCTCGTTCCAGGCCATCCTTCCCCTGAGGGGCAAGATCCTGAACGTGGAAAAGGCGCGGCTCGACAAGATGCTCTCCAACAACGAGATCCGCACGATCATCCAGGCCCTGGGCTGCGGCATCGGCAACGAGTTCGACGAGAAAAAGCTGCGCTACCACAAGATCATCATCATGACGGATGCGGACGTCGACGGCGCGCACATCAGCACGCTGCTCCTCACCTTCTTCTACCGCCACATGCCCGAGCTGATCAATCAGGGCTACCTCTATCTGGCCCAGCCCCCCCTCTACAGGGTGCAGAAGGGCAAGCAGGTCCAGTACTGCTACACCGAGAAGGAACTGCGCCAGCACGTGGACGGGGCCCCCGACCCGACCAAGGTCGGGGTGCAGCGCTACAAGGGACTCGGAGAGATGAACCCGTCCCAGCTCTGGGAGACGACGATGGACCCCACCAATCGTGTGCTCCGGCAGATCGAGCTCAACGACGATCTGCTCGCCGACGAGTACTTCGACATCCTGATGGGCGACAAGGTCGAGCCGAGGCGGGACTTCATCACGTCCTATGCGCATGAGGTGAAGAACTTGGATATTTAAGCAGGCGGCCAGCTCCTTGAGATCGCCAGCTCTTGAGTGCTGTGCCGTTCGGCGAAGCAGGCAAAAAGCCCGCCTTTTCTTGCTTTTGTGTTAACATGGCCTAAGCAAGGGCTCTGCGGTGCAGCCCTTGGCTCTGCCAGCAGCTCAGGTATTTGAAATGGCAATGAGCGAAGGAGAAAAAGCTTGCGGTTTCTCCATGACAGGCCGTCTTGAGGAAGGCGGGGCCGCCGCTATCGTCCTGATTGGCTGTGACAAGCCACATCTGTATCCGTTGAACAACGCCTACTCAGCCATTGTCTACGCAACTCAGACATCGGATGTGCATACGGTCACGTGCAACGGCAGGCTGCTGTATCATAAGGGACAGCAATCGAAGGGGTTTTCCGGGAAAACGAAAGTTGCGGTGAGGATCCGGTGCCAATACCGATAATAGAAGCGAGCGATTTGACGAAACATTACAGCCTGAAAAGCGGGGTAGTCGTCCGGGCCTTGTGTGGCGTCAGCTTTACCGTCGGGGAGGGCGATGCCGTTGGGCTTATCGGGATGAACGGCGCCGGAAAATCGACGATGATCAAGCTGATGACGGGGATCATCCATCCTACCGCCGGAACCGTTTCGGTCATGGGCTACGTCCCTGCCCGCGATCGCAGAAGCCTGTGCAGACACTACGGCGTCATGTTCGGGCAGCGGAGCCAGATGATGTGGGACCTTCCTGCCAGGGACTCCTTTTTTGTCAACGGTAGCATCTACGGCCTGTCCTCCAAGGACGTGTTGCACAAGTTGGAGGAGTTCAGCCGTATTTTGGACCTGGATTTTCTGGATGTTCCCGTCAGGCAGCTCAGCCTCGGTCAAAAGATGATCTGCGACTTCTTGCTGACCCTGCTGCATGAGCCCAGACTGCTGTTTCTGGACGAGGCGACGATAGGACTGGACGTCTACAACAGGGCGAGGCTGCTGCAGGCGATAAGCTACATGAATCGCCAGCACGGTATCACGATGGTCCTGACCACGCACCTGATGAACGATATCGAGAGCGTGTGCGGGAAGATCCTGTTGATCGACAAGGGAGAGCTCCGCTACGATGGGCCTTTGACCGGATTTTTGCGCGGTGGCGATCTGTACAGGAGAATAGGCGTCGAATTTCACGACTCGAGATCGCTGGACCGGGCATCCCGGATGCTGGAGGAGCACGAGGGGATCCGTGTGGCTGCCGAGGAGCGCGTTTTGAAGATCTATTGTCCCAACGACAACGCGCTGATAAGAACCCTTGTAGCGAGTATCTACGATACCGCTTCGGTCGCCGAGATCACTATCGCAAATGTCTCGCTTGAAGAGCGCCTTCTTCAGATGAGGTCGTAGCATGTGGAACATGGTGCGGTTGCATGTCCGGGCCAATTTCAAGCGGCTGCTGATGTACAAAACGGCATCCTTTCTCAGCTTTTTGGGTGCGATGTGCCAAGTGGCCCTGTTTTATTGCTTTTGGAGAGGCATTTGTGACGCGGATTGGGAGACTTTACGCTATGTCCTCCTGGCCCGATTCTTTTTCTTCTTCGTCTGTTCCAACAACATCTGGGCTATCGCCGGCGATATAAAAAGCGGAAAAGTAGCGCTCCATCTGACCAAGCCCATTCGTTATCTCGCCCTTTCCTTTATCGACTTCCTGTCGAGAAAACTCACCGTATTCGTCGTACAGGGCATTCCTCTGATTATGTTCCTGCTTTTTTTCGTCGACATGAAAGTTCGTTGGGTGTCGCTGTTTTTGTGTGCCCTTTCGGTCTTCGTCTCCCTGGTCATCTGCTACTGCCTCGACTTTCTGCTGTCGTTTCTGTGCACGCTGACGCGCAACCACTGGGGGGTCAGCGCATTGCGCGATGGAATTGTGCAGATTTCAAGCGGGGCCGTTGTCCCGCTCCACATGTTTCCTCTGTCGGTTGGACGGGCAATGGAGACGCTGCCCTTCGCCTATATGATCGACACCCCTGTGCGGATACTGACGGCGTCTGCTGATGCCGCGGGCGCCCTCTCGCTTCAGCTCGTGTATTGTGTCCTGATGGTCGCCTTATCCGTCGCTGCGGATGCTGCCTTTACGAAAAAACTGCAAATTCAGGGGGGATGATGGAGGTTAGCATCTCAAGGGCCTTGTTGCGCGCTGTGGCTTGTTTTTCGATGTCGAGATCTTGAGGACGGTTCTGCGATGAATCAATGGTTCAAGGCGTATTGGTTTCTCCTCTATCATCGCCTGCGTTCGATCCGGCAATATCCTTTGGACATGGCGTTCGGCATTCTGGGGACGGTTGTCTGGCATCTGCCCAATTTCCTGTTGATCGACATCGTATTCGACCGTGCACAGACAATCCGGGTCCCCAAAGGGTACCTGCTGGTTCTGTACGGGCTGTCCGTATTCGGAGATGGGGTACAGCACACGTTCGCCGAGGCCCTCTGGCAGTTCGGCAATGTGTTCGTCCGGTCGGGTGCGTACGATTCCGTCCTGACCCGGCCTATGCCTCCCTTGGTGCAGGTGCTGGCCAGCCGCTTCGATATCGACGGGATGGGAGGAATCCTCTGGGGTTTGTTCTGTTGTCTGTACGGCCTTCGGATCGCCGATGCCGTTTCCCCTGGCGCGATGACAAAGCTGTTTTTGTCCTTGGGCGTTTCGGCCAACGTCTATTTGAGCATCAATATCCTGACCTCCTCCCTGGCGTTCGTCGCCGTCGATAACTTTCCGGTGACGCACACGGTCTTTCAGCTTCATTCCTTCGGCCGCTTTCCGATGACCATATATCCTCGCTGGGCAAGGACGCTTCTGACTCTGGCGGTTCCCGTGTTTTGTGCAACGTATTATCCGGCCGCAGAGATCTTTTCTCGGGGATATTTAGGCGCTCTGTTTCTGTTTATGTTGAGTATTTTGATGTTAGTATTGGGCATATTTACATGGCAATCACTAAGTAAAATATACAAAAGCACTGGAGCGTAAGATACTTTTAGAGCGCAGTGCAGATGGCCCGGAGGCCCACATCCTTCTCTACAGCACGTAGGATCAGGAAAACATTGACGATAGAGAGTCATATTGGTGGTTATATAATGGTATCGATCAGGAGGTGTTCGGTATGGGGAAGACAGAGCCACAGACGATGCGCGCACCGGAAGGGATGAAGCGCACGATAAAGGCCAGCGTCTTCTCCGATCTGTTCGGCGACAAAAAGTACCTGCTGCAGCTCTACCGGACACTGCACCCGGAGGATACGACAGCTACGGAGACGGACCTGACGGACATCACCATCGAGAACGTCATGGTGGATGGTCTCTATAATGATCTGGGCTTCATGGTGTCGAAATGATCTGGGCTTCATGGTGTCGAAATGATCTGGGCTTCATGGTGTCGAAATGATCTGGGCTTCATGGTGTCGAACCGGCTGATGATCCTTCTGGAGGCTCAGA
>NZ_CAUUWA010000044.1 GCF_963548695.1 uncultured Fretibacterium sp. | reverse complement strand
CTCCACCCCGGTGCAGCGGATCCCGAGCGTCCCCTCCCAGAATGCAAGGGAATCCTGGATGCTGTTCACGGCTATTCCTATATGATCGACCACCGTCGGCTTCATCGCGTTACCTTCCTTCCGCAGCTCCAGTCATCTCTATCTTTCACTCTGGTGACCACAATTCGATGTCTATCTTAATTTTTCGATGTCTGTCTCCGACGCCCCGTTCCGCCACCCGGGACGCACACGGATGCGGAGGACGATGTCAAACGATCCCGCCCGCAGGTATTATATCTCAGCAGCAGCCCCGGCAAGTCTCCTCCTCAAAACAGGCAGGCTGGGGTTCCACATCAGCAGACCGCCAACGAGCGGAAGCAAGTTGAGCGGGTCGCCTAAGGGTTTCATCAGGGAGGCTTCATGGATTATCAGCGTTTCCCCAGAACATACAAGCTGGCGTACCGCAGGGGGCCCCATGGAGCAAATCAGCGCTTCCAAAGCAACGCTTCCTTATATCGCACGTGTTACAATAAAAAGCACCTGATCGGCGGCGTCCCTTTGCCGATCGGGCTTTTGTTGTCCGCCTCCGCCTCCGTTTCGGGGAGGGGCATGCAATCCGGGAGGGATTTTTTAATGACGGAAGAGAACAAGGAAGGCTCTCTGTTCGGCAGGGTCGTCCCCCTGCCCCTGGTGGACGAGATCAAGGAGAGCTACCTGAACTACGCCATGAGCGTCATCGTGGGGCGGGCGTTGCCCGACGTCCGCGACGGCCTGAAGCCCGTGCAGCGGCGCGTCCTGTACGCCATGTCGGAGCTGGGACTTCGGCACAACTCGGCATACAAGAAGTCCGCCCGCGTCGTCGGCGAGACCATGGGCAAGTACCACCCCCACGGCGACAGCTCCATATACAAGACGATGGTCCGCATGGCGCAGGACTGGAGCCTGCGCTACTGCCTGGTGGACGGGCAGGGGAACTTCGGCTCCATCGACGGGGACAGCCCGGCGGCCATGCGCTACACGGAGGCGCGGCTCCACGAGACGGGCGAGCTGATGCTGGCCGATATCGACGAGGAGACCGTGGACTGGGGCCCGAACTTCGACGAGTCGCTCCAGGAGCCCCTGTACTTGCCCGCGGTGCTGCCGAACCTGTTGATCAACGGCAGCACGGGCATCGCGGTGGGCATGGCGACGAACATCCCCCCCCACAATCTAAGGGAGGTCGTGGACGTCCTCTGCTGGATTCTGGAGACGGGAAAAGCCGCCGGAGAACTGAGCCTGGCGGACATCTTGGAACGCATGCCCGGTCCGGACTTCCCGACCGGGGGCCTGATTCTGGGACGCCAGGGCATCTACGACGCCTACAGGACGGGACGGGGGCGCATCGTCGTCCGTGGGCGCATCCACGCGGAGGAGGGCAGACGCGGCCGCGCCTGCGTCGTGGTGACCGAGATCCCCTTCATGGTCAACAAGACCAACCTGATCGAGACGATGGTTTCCTGCGTCCAGAACAAGGAGATCGACGGCGTCTCGGATATCCGCGACGAGTCGGACCGCGAGGGAATGCGCATCGTTTTGGACCTGACCCGGGACGGCGACCCCGACCTGGTGATGCGCCAGCTCTACAGGCGGACGCAGCTCCAGTCGACGTTCGGCGTGATCAACCTGGCGCTCGACAAGGGGCGCCCCCGCGAACTGCCCATAGCGGAAATTCTGGGGCTCTTCCTGGACCATCGCCGGGACGTGGTGCGGCGCAGGACGCAGTTCCGCCTGGACAAGGCGCTGGCACGGGAGCATATCGTCGAGGGCCTGGTCAAGGCGCTCGACATCATTGACCAGGTCATCCAGCTCATCCGTTCTTCCGCCTCGGCGGCGGAGGCCAGGGACGGACTGGTCGGCCAGCTCGGGTTCTCGGAGCTCCAGGCCCAGGCCATATTGGAGATGCGCCTCCAGCGCCTGACCGGCCTGGAGCGCGAGAAACTGGACGAGGAACTGCGCCAGCTGCTGCGCGACATCGCCTCCTACAGAGAGATCCTGGGCAACTCCAGCGTTCTGGACGGCGTTATTCGGGACGAGCTGAGGGACCTGAGCAGGAGGTTCGGGGACGATCGCCGGACGGAGATCGTCGACGACTACCGGGAGTCCGCGGACGAGGATCTGATCCCTGAAAGCGATATCGTCGTGGTGCTCTCGAAGGACGGCTTCCTGAGACGCCAGGACCTCGAGAGCTACACCCTGCAGGGGCGCGGAGGCAAGGGGCGCAAGGGCGCCTCGGTCCAGGAGGACGACAGCATCGCCACGGTCTGCGTGACGCACACGCACCGGGATCTGTACTTCTTCACCAACAAGGGGCGCGTTCTGAGTCTCAAGGGGTTCTCGATACCCGAGACCCGGACGGGCAAGGGCAAGCAGATCTCCCGGCTTCTGCCCCTGGAGGAGGGGGAGAGGGTCGTCACCCTCTCCAGCGGCGACCTGGAGGGGCTGAACTACGTCTTCTTCCTCACGAAGGACGCCGTCGCCAAGCGCATCCAGCTCTCCGAGCTCGTGGACTCGAACCGGCCGCGGCGGATCATCACCCTCGACGATGGGGACGAGATCGCCCAGGTCCGCCTGACGACCGGCCGCGACGACCTCCTCCTCATGACGGCCGGGGCTCAGGCGCTCCGCGTCCCCGAGGAGGAGTTCCGCTCCATGGGACGGGGCGCCCGTGGGGTGCAGGCGATGCGTCTCGCGCCGGGCGATTTCATCATCAGTTGCGACGTTGTGTGCGAGGACTGCGACATCCTGATCCTGAGCGAGCGGGGCGTGGGCAAGCGCACGCGCTTTGCCGAGTTCACGCCGCACCACCGCGCCACGTCCGGGGTGCGGGCCATGAACTTGGGTCCCAGGACCGGGCGCCTCGTCTGCTGCCATGCGGTTCGAGGTCAGGATGAGATGATCGCCATCTCGACGCGCGGTCGGACGATCCGGGTCGCGGTGCAGGAGATACCGCTGCTCAGCCGTGTGGCCATGGGCAACATCACGGTGCGCCTGGACGAGGGCGACCTCGTGGCAGACTGCACCATCGTCCGGACGGAGGACCGCATGGGAGAGCAAACGACGGAGGGCGGCGAGCAGGGGCGGGAGCCCGCACCAATCTTTGGGGTCGAGCCTGACGAGGGACCCGCGGAATAGCCCCCCACGCTTCTTCGAGAGGAAATCAAGGAAAGGAAATCAAAGAAAGGAAGTATGCCCTTTGAAGCTCGCAAGGGACGGAATACCGACGGTAACTTTTCTCGCTCTGGCCACGGCGGCCTTCGCCCTCGTATCTCCCGTTCCGGCGGCGGTCATGGCCGTGCTGGCGGCCCTCGTCGTCTGGTTTTACAGGGATCCCGACCGCACGGCGCCCGAGGGGGACGGGCTCTTCGTCTCCCCCGCCGACGGCCGCGTGGTGGAGATATCGGAGGCGGAGCATCCCTTCACAGGGCCGTCGGTCAAGGTGGGGATATTCATGAACGTCTTCAACGTTCACGTCAACCGCGCCCCCTGCATGGGGCGGGTGGACTACCTGGAATACGTGCCCGGAAGGAAGATCGCCGCCTTCGCCCCCAAGGCGTCGGAGGTCAACGAGCGCAACATCGTGGGGCTCTCGACCCCGTACGGTCCCATCCTGATGGTGCAGATCGCCGGGCTCCTCGCCAGGCGCATCGTCTGCCGGCTGAGGCGGGGCGAGGTCCTGGAGGTCGGGCAGCGCTACGGGATGATCCGCTTGGGCTCGAGGGTTGACATTTATTTGCCGAAGGATGTAAGATTGTTGACAAAACATGGAGATAAGGTGTACGCGGGAATCTCCTCCCTGGGAGTGATGGATTCGTGAATTTCCTGAAGGGTCGCAGAAGATGGCGCAGGCGGAAGCCGCTCGAGTTCCGCCAGATAGCGCCCAACATGGTGACGAGCGGCAACCTGTTGTGTGGCTTATTTTCCTTGATGCTGGCCGTGGAGGGGCGCTTTGTGCCCGCGGCGTGGCTGATTTTCTTCGCGACGATCTTCGACGGGCTCGACGGTAAGGTCGCGCGGAGCCTGGGCGGGGGCACGCAGTTCGGCCTGGAGTTCGACAGCCTGGCCGACCTCGTCAGCTTTGGCATCGCGCCGGGCATGTTGTTTTACCTGGTGAGCTTCAGAGGGGTCCTCGGCATCCTGGGGGCGGCCGTGTCGTGTTTCTTCGTGCTCTGCGTCGCGCTGCGCCTGGCGCGCTTCAACGTAGTCCATGTCCCCGGTCCCTTCCAGGGGCTCCCCAGCCCGGCGGGAGGGCTTTTCGCGGCCTCCTTCGTCCTGGCAGACGCGGTGCTTCACCCTGCGGCGATGGCGGCGGTGCTCGCCTTTACGGGTTTCCTCATGGTGTCGAGCATCCCCTACGCGAACCTCAAAAAGCTCACCCGCAGGAGCGCGGACAAAAAACATTGTCTGGCGCTGTTCCTGCTGGTCTCCCTGTGTTTTTACCTTCTTGGGGGCGCGGCCCCGCTTTTCCTGTTCGCTCTCTACATCCTCAGCGGGTTGCTCCGCTTCGATTGGGGACAGTGGTTGCTGTTGCGGGAGGCCAGAAACGGCCAGGAGGCCGTATCCAAGTCCCGATAAGAGGACGTGAATCAGAATCTATTTCCGTGGGGGAGCCCAGGCTGAGAGGAGAGGGTGCCACGCCCTTTCGACCCCTGAACCTGAACCGGACAATGCCGGAGCAGGGAGTCGGATTTTCCGAATCGTCATGCGGAGGCTCTCCATTCCTGAGGGATTCTTGAGGAATGGAGAGCCTTTTCTCATAGTCTTTTGGAACCCCCACGGTTTACGGGGGGCCCGTTCAGGCAGCGGTGCTGCGGGGCCCGACGACAAAATCGCGATGGAGGACGATAGAAATGGGTGCGATAAAAAAATTGAGGGATATCACGGAGAACGACGTGAAGGAGGCATGGAGCGCGCTTCGGGAGAGGAAGCCGCTGATCTTCCACATTACCAACGACGTGGCGGCGCCGCTTCAGGCCAACGTCTGTCTGGCCGTCGGCGCATCCCCCCTCATGTCGAAGCATCCCGCGGAGACGGAGGAGCTGGCCGCCCTCTCGAACGGTTTTCTGGCAAACCTGGGAACTCCCACGCCGGACTCCATCGAGGCCGTGAACCTGGGCCTCACCGCGGCGTCGAGGTTGGGGCGCATGACGCTTCTGGACCCCGTCGGCTACGGGGCGTCCCGCCTGAGGGTCGAGTTGTTCGACGGCATCCTGGAACGACACGAGCTCTCCATCCTCAAGGGAAACGCGGGGGAGATATCCCTGATGGCGGGGACGGGAGGGGCGACCCGGGGCGTGGACGTCGCCGAGTCCGGCGACCTGTGCAGCGGCGTGACGCGGCTGGCCCGCAGACACCGCTGCACAGCCTGCGCCACGGGATCGGAGGACATCCTCGGCGACGGCGAATCCGTGGCGTTGATCCGGGGCGGCAGCGCCCTGCTGCCCTGCATCTCGGGGAGCGGGTGCGCGGCCGGGACGGTTGTCCTGGCCACGGCGGCCGCCTGCGGAGAGCCGGCATTGGGAAGCCTCTGCGGACTGCTCGCCATGGGGCTCGCCTCGGAGCGGGCAGAACGGGAGGCCCGTGGAAGCGGCACTTTCGCGGCAGCATTGGTTGACGCGCTTCATCGGCTTGCTCCCGAGGACTTTTCCGGTTCCTCGGCCCGCTGGGATCTGGAGGCGGCGATATGACGACCCTACACGGCAGGATCGACCTACGGCGCGCGATGCGCCTTTACGTGATACCGGACCGGACCGTCGGGGCGCCGCTCCGTCTGGAGGAACAGGCCCGTCAGGCCCTGGCCGGGGGCGCCACGGCCCTGCAGCTGAGGGACAAGGAGTCGGACGGCGGAGAACTGTTCGCCGAGGCCCGGCAGATGCTGTGCCTCTGCCGGGAGCTGGGCGTGCCCCTCTTCGTGAACGACCGGCTGGATATCGCTCTGGCCTGCGGGGCCAACGGCGTGCATCTGGGGCAGGGCGACCTTCCCGTGGCCGAGGCCCGGAGGCTGGCCCCGCGGCCCTTCATCATCGGGGCCTCGGCCCGCACCCCGGAGGACGCGGACCGCGCCGTCCGCGACGGGGCGGACTATCTGGGCGTCGGCGCGGTATTCCCCACGGGCTCGAAGGAGGACGCGCAGGTCATCGGCCTGGACGGCATCCGCGCCATAACCCGTGCGGCCGCCGTCCCCGTCGTCGCGATCGGGGGCGTATCCCTGGATAACCTCGGGGAGGTCATGGCCTGCGGAGCGGACGGCGTGGCGGTGATCTCCGCGGCCGTCCGTGGCGACATCCCCGCCAACATGAAACGCCTGCGGGAGAGTCTGGAGTAGCCCGACGAGCAGGAAACGGACGCTGCAAGAGCGTTCGTTTCTTTATGCTTGCAATTCTCTATATTACCGCAGGCTCATGCACCAGGGAAGGGAGATGTAGGGAAGAGAGAAAAAAATCCCTTTGTGACCAGTTTTTTGATTGGGTTCATCCCTCAGGACCGCACCCGGCAGAACTTCTGTCCTCCAAAGCACCCGATCTCGACATCAAGACCGTAGACCTCGGACAGCAGTACGCTGTCGATCACCTCGTCCGACGTGCCCCATGCGGCCAGTCGTCCTTTTTGCAGAACCGCTGTAGTTCCCCCGACGTCGAGCGCATGGTCAGGAAAATGGGTCGTCATGATAATCCCTATCCCCTGCTCTCTCAAGTTTTTTATCAACCGAAGGAAGCGAAACTGATTCCCGAAATCCAGATGGGCGGTGGGCTCATCCAGGATCAACACCTCCGGCTCCTGAGCCAGAGCCGTGGCCAGCAGCACCAGTTGGCGCTCTCCGCCGGAAATGTTCGTGTAGGGCTTGTCATAAAGGTGGGCGATATTTAAGAACTCCAGTTTTTCCATGGCCTTTTTTTCTTCCTCGGCACCGGGATTGGCCAGGTACCCCATGCGTGAGATCTGCCCCATGACGACGATATCCAGTACGGGGAAGGGAAAGAAGGGCACGTGTGCCTGCGGAAGGTAGGCTATTTTCGCGGCCAGAGCCCGTGCCCCGTAATTTTTCACGGGAACCCCATCAATGAGGATCTCTCCGAGGCTACCGCGAAGCTCCCCTACGATACATTTGAGAAGCGTACTCTTCCCCGTCCCATTCTCTCCCAGAATGCAGAGGACATCCGGCGCCGAGTAAGCAAACGAAATACCGTCCAGTATAGCCTGTCCCCTACGGTATTCGAAGCTCAGATCCCGCACCTCCAGCCGCATCACCAGTTCACCCTTCCCTTGTAGATAAAATAAATGAACAGAGGCGCACCAATAATACCCGTAATGACCCCCAAGGGAATTTCCGAGGCGGTAAGCGTTCGGCATATTCCGTCGATGAGGATCAAATATGAAGCCCCCAGAGAGGCACTTACCGGAAGCAGCACTCGGAAGTCCGGCCCCACCAGGAGCCTGGCTAGATGAGGGACGACAATACCCACCCAACCGACAACGCCCGCCACACTGACTGAAAGGGCGGTCAGCGTGCTGCCGGCCGTAATGACGACAGCGCGGTTTGCCCTTACGTTCACTCCCATGGACTGGGCCTCCCGGTCCCCCAGGCTCAGGATGTTGAGCCGCCATCGAAAAAGATACAGGACGGTCAAGGATATGATGTAAGGGAGCAGAATCCGCCGAAGCTCGGGGTAGTCGACCGAGGAAAAGGAGCCCATGAGCCAGAAGACGATCTGCGGCAATTTTTCATAAGGGTCGGCGATGAACTTGAGCAGGGAGATGAGCGACGAAAAGAGAGCGCCAACAAGCATTCCCGCGAGAACAAGCGTCACAGCGGACCGCCTGCTGCGGGCTGCGAGAACGAAGACGATACCCAAGGAAAGTATCCCGAACCCAACGGCAAAAAACTGGACGAGAACCGCTCCTGCAGATAGAAGAATAGCCAGGGCCGCACCAAAACCTGCACCGTTCGAGACCCCCAGCGTATAGGGAGAGGCCAGGGGATTCTTGAACAATCCCTGAAAAACGGCGCCAGAAACGCTCAAACCGGCGCCAATCATGGCCGATGCCATAATTCGAGGCAATCGGACCTGCCAAATCATGCCAGACGCCATCCTATCCGATACCTCCCAGCCCGACCGGAGCTTTTCCGACAGGATTTCCAGAACCTCCAGAGGACCGATATCGTAGGGGCCAATCATCAAAGAGGCAAAAGCAACGCCCACTGGGATCAGAACCAGGGCGGCCCGAAAACCGAGGCAAAGGCTTCGGGATACGTGCTCGTTCTTCAAAAATCCCCCTTGAAGGGAATTCCGTAAAATTCCCCATAGAAGCGCTCCACTTTATTTTTCAAGACGGATTCGTCAAAGCGTTCGGGATAAAAGCGGTTTGCCAACCAAAGCTCTCCAAGAGCGATCGAATCGGGGCCCGGATTACCCCATATTTTGGTCCAGCTCGGTGCAAGGTAAACCCGTCCGTGTTTGACTGCATTGACAGGCTTCCATTTTTCGGAGGATAGAATCTCATCATAGACCGCCTTATTGCGATCCTGAACGATGATGACATCCGGATCCCACTTGGCGACCCGTTCGAAGTTCGCCTCTTTGTAGCCCTTCAGCTCCTTCGCCGCGACATTGACGGCTCCGGCCCTCTCCAGCTGACAGCTGACATACTTTCCGGTACCGTAAGTCATGTTGTTCTCGTTGGCAATGAACACCCGTATCCGCTGGGCGTCGGGGACATCGCCCAGACGATCTTCGACATATTTCCTGTTCTCCATGGCGAAGTGCCAGAGGGCCTCCGCTTGTTTCTCGCGTCCCGTCAGCCGGCCAAGGGTCTCGACCGCCCATTTGCAGCCCAAGGTATAAGCAGTATCCGGATCGGCAAGCTCCGGACTCTGCGCCTCCTTCTGCTCCCCCTGCCACGTGCGCAAAGCCACGACGAGAACCGGAATTCCCAATCTCTCGAGCTGTGCGATTTTGCCCTTATCAAACTGCACCGCAACAATCACCAGGTCGGGTTTGAGCTTCGCAATCTCCTCGACGTTACAGTCGTTGAGGTTTCCCGGCGTCGGCAGGTCCTCTATGCCCGGCAAGACATCCCTCATGTAACTGCCCAGCAGTCTCTCCCATCCCTTCACAACACCGACAAGAGACTTTTGGCCTCCTACTTGAGTGATGATATCCAGGGAATGGTGCTGAAGACAGACGATCCTCTCGGAGGGAAACCCGACTTTCACCTCACGGTTCGCCTGGTCCGTAATCGTCTCGGCCGAGCATGCCGCCTTTTCCTGAGCCCTCGTGACAACAGGAAGCTGAAGCACCATCACGAAGACGAGCAGTGCGGCAAGCCGCCTTCCCCACCTGCAGCCCTCAGAAACACAAAGTCGCATAGTCACTACACTCCTTCCAGCATTCAAAGTATAGATCGAAAATTTAACAATATTGTATCAAAAGCAGGTTCCCTGCCGATGAGCATCGTATGCCCAGGCCCTCAGCGGAACGGCCAGGGGGGCAGAAAGGCCTCCGGGACTCCGAAGCGCTCCCCGAGGAACGCAAGCGCCTGAGGTCCCCAGATGAGCGTAAGGTAACATCCGACGGCCAAATAGGGCACCAGCGGGATGGAGTCCCCCCGCCCCCAGCGGACCTTTCCGCGGATCATGAGGACGACTATCCCCACACCTCCGGCCATGATGCCGAGGTAGAAGGCCAGGAGGGTGAGGCGCCAGCCGAGGATCGCGCCGATCCCGGCCATGAAGCAGGCGTCGCCCCATCCCATGCCCCCGCGGCTGGCAAGGATGATGACGGCAAAGATCCCCCATCCAACGGCCGCCCCCAGAAGCCCCGCCAGGATGGCGTCGCGCCCCCCCACCAGGCGAATCAGGATGCCGCTTATCCCCATGGACAGGGCAAAGGCGTCGAAGACCTCCCCGGCCTCGTAGTCTGTGAGGGCGCTCAGCAGCAGACCGAAGGTCCCGACCAGGGAGATGAGAAAGGCCCAGGAAACGCCCCAGCGCCACGCGGTCCCCGCCGCCGCAAGGGCCCCGATGAGCTCGACCACCAGGTAGCGCGGGGAGACGCGCGCGCCGCACCCACGGCACCGCCCGCGCTGCGCCACCCAAGAGAGGATGGGAACGAGCTCCGACGAGGAGAGGACGCGTCCGCAGGACTCGCAGATGGAGCGCTCGCTCCCCCACCAGGGCCGCCCCTCCAGGCTGCGGTGGGCGACGACGTTGAGAAAGGACCCCATGCAGGCGCCCAGGACCGCGGCAAGGACGGGCAGAAAAGACTCCAGGGAGAGGTCCATCGAGCGTCCTAGCGCCTCCTGGTCTTGTCGCTGTAGAGCTGCTGCCCGTAGGTGACGGCGCCCTTCTGGGCATGGGACGCCGCCGCGGCCTTCATCTCGTTCAGGGACTTCTCCAGCTCCAACGCCAGCTTCTGCCGCGAGGACTCCTCACCGGACAAATTCGCCTTGAAATCCCGATCCAGGTACCCCATATCCACCAGCGCCTGGATGTCCCGGATGTCGGCATCCAAGGAGGCGGACAGCGTGTCTACGTTGAACTCCATCTTGGGGTTGTCCCTCAGAAAATCGCGGACCTTCATGTAAAGGTCGTCGAGCCTCTTCTTGCAATCGGGGCATGTCCGGCCTCCCGCCGCGGTAAAAACCTTTCGGCACAATTTGCACGTAACCAGGGCCATCGTGAAGCAACCTCCTGTTTGTCCTATATTTGTGTTTGTCCTATATTTGACCTATAAGATGAGACGATCGGCGCGTCGGCACGGGGGAGAAAATTCCAAGGGACGATATGGCCGACACTTTTTTATTGTACCTCATAATTCCAGGCTCGGGGCGGGCAAAGCCCGCGAAAAAGGGGCTTTCAGGAATAGGGGACGTGCCTGCACATCCCCCATCCCCCGCGAGGGCGGGAAAAACCATCCTTGCCCTCCCCTGGCGATGGGATACAATGTCCGCAGAGTCTCACCGTCACATCACTCCATTCAATCAAATCAAAGGAAGGTGCGTTTCTCGATGAAAAAGACGATGTTTCTTCTGCTCCTCCCGTTCCTTGCCGCGGCGATGTTCCTCCTGTCGTCGGCCCCCGCGGAGAGTCGGACGGTCCAGGACATTCAAAGCTATGTCGATGCGGCCAAGGCCCTGAACCTGAGCGAGGGAAACCTGCAGGTCAAGTCCAGCGAGTTCGACGTCGAGGAGATCCTAAAGGACGCCCGTTTCATGGGGCTGCTCCGCGGCAGGATCCGCATCGCCCGTCTGGTTAACAGGGCCATGGAGGACGGAGAGGGGGGTAATGGCGACCTGAACACGGAGGTCGGCCCCATCGTCGCCTTTCTCCTCTCGGGCCAGAGCGGAATCCCCACGATGGACAACGCCGTCAAGAGCGCCGTGAGCAATGTCGTCAAGCCGCTCGAGCTCGAAGGGATACTCAAGGAGCTGCCCCGCTATTACGACGCCGTCGTGAACACGGCGGACTGGCAGAAGAAGTTCCAGAAAATACTCGCCCAGAAGTATACTCCGCTTAACGGGGGTGCGATCTTCCACCTTGCGGGCTTTCCGGAGATCGGGGACAAACCCTACTATATGGAGGCCATGGACATCGAGCTCACGGATGGCTCGTTCTCCCTCTACGAGGCGGACACGTCCGCCGAGGCCTGGCTCTACTCCTTCTGGATGCGCCGTTGGCAGGAGGGGACCATGGACGCCGCCAGGGTCGCCGTCGACCTGCTGAACAAGGCATTGGGACAGTAAACGAAAATCGAACGAACCCCCCTTACGGGGAGCGGGGCCGACGGCCCCGCTTTTTTCGTCTCAAGACAGGCCAAAATCCACGGACAAAATCTTTAACCTGCGACAAGGACAGGTTTTGCACGTTTTCCGCCGGCCCTGACTGGTGCAAAATGAGAATTAGCTCAAGCTATGCAACAACTCACTTTATTCTTCATAAGACTATCGCAACCTGCGGATTTGGGACTGGGAACCCCCCTGGCAAAAAGCTCCTTCCGATGTTATCATTATGAAACATTAGTAGATAAAAAACAAAAAAAGATACTTTATTTTATTGGAGGATGCGACATGGACAACGACGACTTCTCATTCCGCCGACAGCTCAGCGCCATGGCCCGAGAGCGACTGGAGTTCTCCGGAATCAGCGAGATCATCGCCTTGGTCGAGACGAACGGAGCCCTGTCGTTCGGCGCGGGGGAGCCGCCGGACGAGGCATTTCCCAAGAATGCCTTCCGGAGCGCTGTGGAAAGGGCGCTGAGTGAGGGGATGATCTGGGCCTATTACCACGACGACCTTGGGGACCTCGACCTGCGAGCCTGGATCGCCGAGCGCATGAGCAGGGACGATATGGCCCCGGATTGGGTCGGTCCGGAGAATGTCGTCATCACCCATGGGGCCGCAGGCGCCATCAGCCTGGCAGCCGAGGCATTGATCGACGAGGGGACGGTCGTGCTGGTCGAAGGACCGACCTACAGCGACAGCCTTCTCACGTTTCGCCGCCAGGGGGCGATCTGCGTGCCGGTCCCAACGGACGACGAGGGGATCCTTCCCGAGGAGCTCGAACGGACGCCGCAGCTGAAGGAGGCTCGATTCCTCTATACGATCCCCAATTTCCAGAACCCCAGCGGCTGTACGACGCCGATGGAACGCAGGCTGCGCGTTCTGGACATCCTCCGCAGACACGACGTCGCCATCGTCGAAGATGACCCCTATCACTATCTTGGCTACGACGGTCCGGTCCCGACAAGCTATCTGGAGCTCGCCGGCGACGACCGGCGCGTCATCCACTGTAACTCGTTCTCCAAGATCGTCGCGCCGGGCCTGCGCATCGGCTGGGCTGTCGTACCTCCCGCCCTGCGGGATGTTTTCCTTGCCCTGTGCATCTGCGACGGCCTGGGGCCGGCACTGCTCATGCAGAGGGCCATCCTGCATCTGATGCGCACGTTGGATTTCGAAAAACATGTGGAGGGCCTCCGCAGGGAGTACCGAAGCCGTCGGGACAGGATGCTGCGCCTCGCAGAAGAACGGCTGACCCCGTTCGGGCTGCGGACGAACCGGCCCAAAGGGGGCTTTTTCATCTGGGGACAGGGGCCGGACGATATGAGGGGCTTCAACTCCGCCGCATTTGCACGGTACGCCGTGCAGCACGAGGGGATCGGCCTCATCCCCGGGAGCGTGTTCTTTCCGGATGGGGACAACAGGGGCGACCGGGCCTTCCGCCTCTCCTACGCCAGGATCCCCCTGGATTGTATGGGTGAGGGCATGGGCAGGCTGGCGAGGGCATGGCGTGCGTACCATGCACACCGACATGAGAACAGAGAGTGAGGAAGATGGAGAAAATGTGGAACGATGAGAGGAAAACGTATACGGCCGGACAGATCTTGAAGTTCGTGATCCCCTCCCTTGCCGGCGCTTTGGCCTTTCTCATGCCCATACCGGACAAGGGGACCCTCAACACGGCCCTCGGACTCCTGATTGATTGGGGGAAGGGCGGGGCCCTGAAGCCCTACCTCCCGATGGTCGCGATGATCGCGGTCGTTCTCAGCGCGGCCGTGAGCCTTTTTGCCGTCCTCACGAAACCCCGCTTCGTCACGAGGAGCCCGTTTTTGAGGGGGCTGTTCTGCGTCTCGCCCTTCTGGCTGGGTTCGCGCCTGCTGGGGGCCGTCCTTTACGTCATCATCCTCTATAAGATTGGGCCCGAGGTCGTCTGGAACATGGACAACGGAGGCACGCCCGGCCTGGTTCTGGCTCCCGCCCTGCTGATCGTCTTCTCGGTGCTCGCGGCGTTCGTCCCGCTCCTCACGGACTACGGCCTGATGGAGTACGTCGGCACCTTCGCCCGGCCGATCATGGGCCCGCTTTTCAAGCTGCCGGGCCGGGCCGCGATCGACTGTCTGGCCTCATGGGTCGGCAGCAGTTCCGTCGGGGTGGTCATCACCACGAAAGTCCACGATCAGGGTTACTATTCCGACCGCGAGGCAGCCATCATCGCCAGCACCTTCTCGGTCATCAGCGTGGCGTACATTTACGTCATGGCCGACTTCGTCAAGCTGCCCCACAAGTACCTCCAGATCCTGTTCTCGGTCTACGCCGTCACCTTCATCCTGGCCCTCATCATGCCTCGGATCTGGCCGCTCTCGTCGATACCGGACACCTTTTCGGGCAAGGCGGGAAAACAGCGCGCCGGAGACGACATGCCCAAGGACGCGAAGCTGGGAGAATGGGCACTGAAACTGGCCGTCGAGCGAGCCGGGAGGCAGACGTTTTCGGACACCGTCGCCGCATTCGTCAGGACGCTGCTCTCGCTGCTCGTGAGCACGATGCCCCTGGTCATCTCCTGGGGAACCCTGGTTCTGCTCGTCGCCAACAACACGCCCGTCTTCCAGTTCCTCGCCCGCCCGTTCACCTGGATGCTCGAGCTGATGCGGATCCCCGAGGCCGGCGAGGTCGGCGTCGCCTTTATCCTGAGCTACGCCGATCAGTTCCTGGCCGCCGTCGTGGGCTCCACGGTCCACACGGACGCCGCCCGCTTCATGTGCGCGGGGATCTCCGCGACCGGGCTGATCTACATGACGGAGGTCGGGGTCCTCATCCTGAACTCCTCGATTCCTCTGGGCCCCGGCAAGCTTACCTGCATCTACGTCATCCGCGCCGTGCTGACCGTGTTTCTGCTCTCGCCCTTCGCCTGGTATTTTTGCATGTAGACAAGGACGCGAGCCTATCCTCGAAACGACGCTGCCCCGGGGTTCCTCCAAAACGGAAACCCGGGGCAGTCCTTTGCCTCTCCATCCTCTGAAACCAGCCATCCTCTGAAAACAGCCATCCTGCGGAGGCCCTAGGCCCCCAGCCTCGACAGTTCCTCCCACAGCTCCTTCTGCCGTTCCGTCAGGCGCCGGGGCAGGGACACCTCCACCCGCACGAACAGGTCGCCGCTGCCCCCCCCGCGCTTGGGAAGCCCCTTGCCGCGCAGACGCAGGCGCTGACCGCCCTGCGTCCCCGGCGGGAGTTTCATCGTCACGCTGCCCAACAGGGTCTCCACCGAGACCTCATGCCCCAGCACGGCGTCCCACGGCGCGACCCTGACGCTGCGCGTCAGATCGTACCCTTCGACCTGGAACACGGGATGAGGCGCCAGGTGCAGATTGACGTAGAGGTCGCCTCCCCCGTTCGCCTTGCCCGGCAGGCGGATCTGAGCCCCCTCCGATATGCCCTGCGGAAGCCGCACGTTGATCGACCTCTGGTCGCCGCCGGGCGAGCGCATCACCAGGGTGTGAGTCCCCCCGCGGGCGGCATCCTCCAGCGTCAGCTCCAGATCGACCTCGCTGTCCCGGCGTACCGGTGCGTAGCTTCCCGCCCCGGCGAAGATATCCGCGAATCCTCCGCCGAAGATCGTCTTGAAGAAGTCGCTGAACCCGCCCATGTCCCCGCCGAACTCCACGCGCGTGCCCCCACCCTGCCATCCGGGCGGGGGCGTGAAGTCCTGACCCTGCTCCCAGTTCGCCCCAAGGGTGTCGTAGCGGCCGCGCTTGTCGGGGTCCTTCAGGACCTCGTAGGCCTCGTTGATCTCCCGGTAGCGGGCATCCGCATCCTTCTCCTTGGAGACATCCGGATGATACTTCTTCGCCAGCTTCCTGTATGCCTTGCGGATCTCGTCGGCCGTCGCGGTGCGCGGCACCCCCAAGATCTCGTAATAGTCCTTATACTGAACGGACATCGTTTATCAGCCCCTGATTGACCAATATTAACCTTCTTGAAAAGTATAGCAGTCCCCACAGGGAGCGTAAATAACGAAAACTACGGACAAAAACCTCTTGAAACAAAAACGATTCCATTTATAAATCATTCGTAGACAAGGCGGCTTTTGCGAGCCGCCGCGAATAAGCAGACCGCCAACGAGCGTAGTGAGTTGAGCGGGTCGCTTAGATTCTTCACCAGGCGTACAAAAAGGTACGTCAAGCAAGGCGAGCAAAAACAACGCAGTATACGGATGAATTTAAAATGGAATCAGTCGAAGAGCTTCTTGAACTTCTCGAAAAGCCCCGGCTCTCCGGACCCCACCGGGGTCTTCATCTCGCCGGCCAGCTCCGTAATCAGCTCTCTCTGCCGGTCCGTCAGTTTGGAGGGGATATCGACGTACACATGGACGTAAAGGTCCCCGCGGCCGCGAGGGCCACGCAGGCGCGGCATCCCCTTGCCCCGAACCTTCAGCACCTGGCCGTGCGAGGTCCCGGCGGGTACGCCGATCTTCTCCTCGCCGTCGATCAGGGTGGAGACCTCCACCTCCGCGCCCAGCACCGCCTGCGGATAGGTCAGGAGGAGGCGGGTGTGCAGGTCCGCCCCATCCCGCTCGAACGTCTTGTCCGGCTTCACGTCGATCAGCAGGTAGAGGTCGCCCTGAGGGCCGCCGTTGACCCCGGCCTCGCCGGCCCCCGAGATGCGCAGCCGCGTCCCCCGTTCCACCCCCGCGGGGACCTTGACCTCGAGCTTGTGCTTCCGCCGTACCTGTCCGCGGCCGCCGCAGTCGGAGCACTTCTCGCGGACGATCTTCCCGCGCCCCTGACACTCCGGACAGACGGTCACGGAGACGAACTGGCCGAAGAGGGTCCGCTGCACCTGCTCCACCTGCCCGCGTCCTCCGCAGACCGAACAGGTCTCGGGGGACGTGCCGGGCTTGGCCCCGGTGCCCCCGCAGCCCTCGCATGCCTCCCAACGCGGGACCTCCAGGGTACGGGTCACCCCGTTGGCGGCCTCCAGCAGGGAGACGCTCAGCGCCATCTCCAGGTCTCCACCGCGGCGCGGCGCGTTGGGGTCGGCCTGGCGGCGTCCCATCCCCCCCCCGAATACCTGGGCGAAGAGATCTCCGAAGATGTCCCCGAAATCCCCCGTAAACCCACCGCCCCCAAAGGGGTCCGATCCATCGGCAGAGCCGAACTGATCGTACCGCGCCCGTTTTTCGGGATCGCTCAGTACGGAGTACGCCGCGTTGATCTTCTTGAACTTCTCCTCGGCCTCCCCGCTGCCATGGTTCGCATCCGGATGGTACTGGCGCGCAAGCTGGCGATACGCCCTCTTGATCTCCGCCTGAGAGGCGTCGCGCGCGACACCCAGGATCTGATACAAATCTTCCAAGACAAACACACCCCGTTACATCGCCAGGTCGCGCCCCGTGAGGCCGCGCGGGTCCCCTCGGGCCCCAATCAAAAGGGACGGAAGGGTAAAAATCCCCTCCGTCCTCCGTTCCATTATAGCTTATTCCAATTCGAAGCGGACTTCAATCAGGCCTGTCCCTGGTCGCTGAACTCGGCGTCCACCGTATCGCCGTCCGACGAGGACGCTCCCGCGCTGCCGGCCGAGGCCGAGGCGTCGGAGGTATTGGGGCCCCCCTGGCCGGCGGCCTGATAGAGCCGTGTGGAGAACTCCTGGATCGTCCTCTCGAGCTCCTCCTTGGAGCTCTTCATCCTGGCTCCATCGTTCGCCTCGATGGCGCGCTTCAGATCGTCGAGCCTGGAGTTGACCTTTCCCTTCTCCTCCGCGCTCATCTTGTCCCCCAGGTCGTTCAACAGCTTCTCCGCGGCGAACACCGCGGCGTCGGACTCGTTTCGGACCTCGGCGGCCTCGCGCTTTTTCGCATCCTCGTCCGCGTTGGCCTCCGCGTCGTTCTTCATGCGCTCGATATCCTCCTTGGAGAGGTTCGAGGACTGGATGGTGATCTTCTGGGCCTTGCCCGTCCCCTTGTCCTTTGCGGAGACGTTCAGAATGCCGTTGACGTCGATGTTGAAGGTCACCTCGATCTGCGGAATGCCGCGCGGTGCGGGCGGTATGCCGTCCAGGACGAACTGTCCCAGCTTCACGTTGTCCGCCGCCATGGAGCGCTCTCCCTGGAGCACGAGGATCTCCACCTGCGTCTGGTTGTTCGCCGCCGTCGTGAACACCTGGCTCTTCGACACCGGGATCGCCGTGTTCCGCTCGATGACCTTGGTGAACACGCCGCCCAGGGTCTCGAGCCCGAGCGAAAGCGGGGTGACGTCCACCAGCACGATATCCTTGTGGTCGCCCTTCAGGATCGCCCCCTGAATGGCCGCCCCCGCCGCGACGCACTCGTCCGGGTTGATGCCCTTCGTCGGCTCCTTGCCCAGCAGGTCGACGATCTTCTTCTGCACCATCGGCATGCGGGTCGAGCCGCCGACGAGCAGGACCTTGTCGATATCGCCCGCCTTCAGGCCGGAGTCCTCAAGCGCGCGCTTCGTCGGGGTGATCGTGCGGTCCATGAGGTCCGCCGTCATCTCCTCGAACTTCGCCCGGGTCAGCTTCATCTCCAGGTGCTTGGGGCCGCTCTGGTTCGCCGTGATGAAGGGCAGGGAGATCGTGGTCTCCGTCATGGAGGAGAGCTCGACCTTGGCCTTCTCGGCGGCCTCGCGCAGGCGCTGCATCGCCATCCGGTCGTTCTTGAGGTCGATTCCCTCGCTCTTCTTGAACTCGGCCGTCATCCAGTCGACGATCCGGTCGTCCCAGTCGTCGCCGCCCAGCCGGTTGTCGCCGGCGGTCGCCAGGACCTCGAACACGCCCTCGCCCACATCCAGGATCGAGACGTCGAACGTGCCGCCGCCGAGGTCGAACACCAGGATCTTGTGCTCCTCCTTCTTGTTCTCCCCGTAGGCAAGGCAGGCCGCCGTCGGCTCGTTGATGATGCGCAGCACCTCGAGCCCCGCGATGGTGCCCGCGTCCTTCGTCGCCTGGCGCTGGGCGTCCGTGAAGTAGGCCGGGACCGTGATGACCGCCTGGGTGACCGGCTCGCCGAGGTAGTCCTCCGCATCGCGCTTCAGCTTCTGCAGGATCATAGCGGAGATCTCCTGCGGCGAATATTTCTTTCCGTCGATGTCCACGCGGTAGTCCGTGCCCATCTCTCGCTTGATCGACATGATGGTGTGGTCGGCGTTGACGATGGCCTGGCGCTTGGCCAGCTGGCCCACCAGGCGCTCTCCCTCCTTCGTGAAGGCCACGACGGACGGGGTCGTCCTCATCCCCTCGGAATTGGCGATGATGGTCGTCTGGTCGCCCTCCTGCACCGCGATGCAACTGTTCGTCGTTCCCAAGTCAATACCCACAACTTTTGCCATTTTCGTTTCCCCCTGTATGCGCTTCAATTTTTAGTTTCTGCAATCGGCTTTTCTTTTATTGCCATCGGCAAACGCTCTCCGGCCCTTTGTGTCGGAGGGCGCCGAATCATTCCAGTCCGAATCGTTCGCAGGCAGGGCAAGCAAAAGCCACGAGGTATGCGAACGGTTCGGAAGTATCATCCTGCCTTGCCCACCGTGACCCGGGATGCCCGCAGCACCCTCTCGTCCGTCCGGTAGC
>NZ_CAUUWA010000043.1 GCF_963548695.1 uncultured Fretibacterium sp. | reverse complement strand
TGGTCCCGGATGAAGCTCGGCCAGGAATCCTCGATCGAAACCTCATAGGCCTCGAAGATGGTCAAGTTGGAAGCGTCGTCAACGTGCACCACGTCCTCAAAGCCTCCGAGCACCTCGGCCCCCGACCAGTTCTCCACGTCAAAAAATTTGTTGTGCGAATAGACGACGCTCATCATAACCTCCCGGGCATCAGCCCTCAAGACGGGATACGGCCTCCTCGCGCCCCAGGGCGAGCAGGACCAGCGGCAGTGCTGCCCCCCGTTCCCGCCCCGTCAGCAGGAGCCTCAAGGGATGGAAGAACTCCCTCCCCCTCATCCCCCGTTCCTTCATGAACGCGCGCAGCAGGCCGTTCAACTCCTCCTCGTTCCAGGGCTCCAGTTCCCCCAGTGCGGATGCCAGGACCGGCATCCACTCCGTCCTCTCGCCGGCCGGCCGCTCCACGAGAAACGCCAGGGCCCGCTCCAGCTCTTCCGTAAGGGGATGCTCGTCCAGGAGGTCCCCTATCAGGACGTCGATCCGATCCCCAAGGGGCTCGAACCGGGGGTCCCGCTCCGCAATCTCCTGCCGGACGCGGGCCGTCCCCCTTCGGCGCATCGCCTCCCTCTGCCAGTGCAGCAGGTGGGACTCGTCGTGCAGGGGGGAGGAGCGGGAGATGCGGTCAAGCGAAAAGGCGCCGGCGAGCGACTCCAACGAGAACGGGGAGACGGAGTCCCCGGGGGACCAGCTCAGGGTCGCCAGATAGGCGACAAGCCCCTCGGGGAGGAAACCCCGCTCCCGGTATTCCCGGATGGAGGTCGAGCCCGTCCGCTTGCTGAGCTTCTGTCGGTCCGCCGACAGGATCATGGGGATGTGCGCAAAGACGGGACGGGGGCAGCCCAGCCGGTCCAGGATCGCCAGCTGGCGCGCCGTGTTGGGGACGTGTTCGTCCCCCCGCACCACATGCGTGATCTCCATCGCGAGGTCGTCCACGGCGGAGGCGAAGAGGTAGGTGGGCATGCCGTCGCTCCGCTCCAGGACGAAGTCCCCGATGGTCCCCGCCGGGAAGACCTGACGGCCCCGCACCGCGTCCTCGAAGACGATGGGCTCGCTCCCCAGCGCAAAACGCCAGCACGGCTTTTCACCGGAGGCGATGCGGCGCTCGACCTCTCCGGAGGACAACGCCCGGCAGCGCCCGTCGTAGCGCGGCGGCTCGCCTCGGGCCGCCTGATCCCGGCGCAGGGCGCCGAGCCGTTCGTCCGAGCAGAAGCAGGGGTAAACGGCGCCCGCCTCGCGAAGTCTGAGCATCCATTCCGCATAGAGGCCAAGGCGTTCGCTCTGCCGGCAGGGGACGCCTCCGGAGCCGTCCGGCCCCTCGTCCCAATCCAGCCCGAGCCAGCGAAGGTCCTCCATCAGCTTGAACTCGAACTCCCTGCGCGAGCGCCCCGCGTCCGTGTCGTCGATCCTTAGGACAAACCGGCCCTGCCCCCCCGCCGAGCGGGCGAGCAGGAAATTGAAGAGCGCCGTCCGGGCCCCTCCGATGTGGAGCTCCCCCGTGGGCGAGGGGGCGAAGCGCGTTCGGATCACTCCCCCACCCCCTCGCGGGCCAGGGTCGCGGCCGCCCAGCAGGTCATGGAGCGCCCCAGGCCGGGGTCGCCCGTCCCCTCCGCGGACTTCGCCTTGAGGTTGACACAGTTCGGGCCGTCGGGGCTCAGCAGCGCCGACAGCCGGGACCGCATCTCAGGCAGGTGGACGTTCAGGCGCGGGATCTGGGCCTGGATCACCGCATCCACCCAGACGACGTTCCATCGCTCCTCCCGGACCCTCTCCACGACGCGCCGCAGCAGCTCCATGCTGTCCGCGTTCCGATAAGCCTCGTCCGAGGCGGGGAACAGATTGCCGATATCCGGCAACCCCACCGCCCCAAGCAGGGCGTCCGAGACGGCATGGGCCAGGAGATCCGCGTCCGAGTGCCCGAGAAGCCCCAGGGGGGAGTCCTCGATGCGGACCCCTCCCAGGATCAACGGACGCTCCGGAACCAGGCGGTGCACGTCGTACCCCAGGCCGGTACGGACTGCCCCCCCTCCACGCTCACGGGCCAGAGCCCTCGCCACGCGCAGGTCCTCCGGCCACGTAACCTTGAAATTCAAGCGCTCCCCCTCCAGACATCGAAGCTCCAGCCCCGCGGCAAGCCAGGCCTCGGCCTCGTCCTTGACGGACGCCCCGTACCTCTCCAGCACGGACTCCAGACCTCTGCGAAAAAAGGACTGGGGCGTCTGGGTCGTGAAGAGCCCCTCGCGGTTCACGGCGCCGACGCGGCCCTCCGCGTCGATGCGCTTGACCGCCTCGGCGACCGGCAGGACGGGGACGGCCCCGAATCGCTCGTCCGTCGCCTCCATCAGCTTTTTCAGCAGGGCCCCGCTCACGAGGGGACGGGCCGCGTCATGCACCATCACGTAATCGCACGAGCAGGCCGCAAGACCGTTCATGACGGACTCCGGCCGCGAGGCCCCTCCCTCGGCCAGGCGGAGCGGGACGGGACCGGACTCCGGCCAGGGCTGAGGGGCGACCTCGCCACGGGGAAGCACCAGGACGACCTCCGCGATTCCGTCGCGCCACAGCGACGCCGCCAGGTCCGCGCTCCAGCGCCACAGCGGCCGGCCCTCCAGGAGTCGAAACTGCTTCCTCTCCCCACCGATGCGGCTTCCGCTCCCTCCCGCAACGATCAGAAACGAAAAACGCTTCACGGTATCCTCCTCATGATCTCATTCTCGTGCTCTCATCACTGTTTATGAGCCCGTCCTTACGGTTCCGTACCCGTCAGTCCCGCAGGGCCGTCGTCCGGGACTCGAGCGCCGTATGGAGCGTCATGCGGTCCGCAAACTCTATGGAGCCTCCGACCGGAAGCCCGAAGGCAAGGCGCGTGACCCTGAGCTTCTCACCCGACTTCTCCTCCGGGCCGTCGAGCCCCCGCAGGATGTCCAGAAGGGCATAGTAGGTGAGGTCGCCCTCCATGCGGGGGTTCGTCGCAATGATGACCTCCTCGGCCCTCAGGTCCCGGATGTGCCTCAGAAGGAACTCCACGCTCTCCGGGCTCAGGTCCTCGTCGTCGAACGGGGAGACCCTGCCCCCCAGCACGTGATAGAGCCCGTTGTAGATGCCGGCCTGTTCGAAGGAGACGAGGTCGTCGATGTTCTCCACGACGCAGAGCGTCCTGCGGTCCCGCAGGGCGTCGCGGCATATCGGACAGGGATCCCCGTCCGATATGTTTCCGCACTCGCTGCAGGTGTGGAGGTCGTCCTTGAGGGAGGCGATGCCCGCGCCAAGCTCCCTGAGCTGCGCGGCGTCCTGTTTCAAAAGGTAGAAGACCATCCTCCGGGCGCTCTTGTTCCCCACGCCCGGAAACTTCGTGAAATGAGAGATCAGGCGGGCGATCGGGTCCAAGGAGCGCGCCCTAGAAGCCCAGCCCCAGCGAGCCCAGGGCTCCGGTGACGGCGCCCATCCGGGCGTTCGCCAGTTCCTTGCTCTTCAGCAGCCCCTCGTTGACCGCCGCGGTCACCAGGTCCTCCAGCATCTCCCGCTCCTCGGGCTTGATCACCTCGGGGTCGAT
This sequence comes from uncultured Fretibacterium sp., assembly GCF_963548695.1. Taxonomy (NCBI): domain Bacteria; kingdom Thermotogati; phylum Synergistota; class Synergistia; order Synergistales; family Aminobacteriaceae; genus Fretibacterium; species uncultured Fretibacterium sp. Next base: position 15,854 of record NZ_CAUUWA010000043.1, on the reverse strand, counting down.
GCGGATCTCCACCAGGGCGCCCTGCCCCGTAAAGACGGCCTTGACCATCCCGCCTCCGACGCTGGCCTCGACGGTCTCCTCCCCGAGCTTCTCCTGGATCTCCATCATCTGGGCCTGCATCTTCTGGGCCTGCTTCATCATGTTGTTCAGCTTCACCTGAAAAAGACCTCCTAAATTATCCTAAATTAGTGGTGATATCCCGTCCCCGCCAGGATCGAAAAGGCACGGTACAGCTGCTCGGCGAGGAAGAGGAAACACATCTCGTGCGTAAACGTCATGCGGGAGAGGGACAGGAGGGCGTCCGCCCGCTCCCCGAGCCCGCGGCTCGTGCCCCAGGGGCCGCCGACGACCATCACCACGCGTCCCGCCGTCGCCTCCATCCTCTCGGCCAAAAAGGAGGCCAGCTCCCGGCTGGACCGTTCCGTCCCGTCCTCCCGGAGCAGCACGACGCAGTCTCGAGGCCGGATGCGCTTCAATAGCTCCTGCCCCTCGCGCTCGACCACCTCCGCCGGCCGGCCAGCGGCGACGTCGGGCACCCGTTCCACGCCGACGAGCCCCGCAGGCCGAATCCGCGCCAGATACTCGTCCGCCAGCGAGGCCAGCCTTTTCTCCCTGGGCCTGCCGACGGCCAGGACGAGGATCTTCATTTTTACGTCTTTACGCCGCGCTTGTGCTGCGCCAAACCTGCGCTCAGCGAGGCGCCCCTCTCCCGTACAGCCCCAGGCGCGTCGCCAGGACGCGGAGGACGAAGGACGCCAGCCTCAGGTCCCGGCTCCAGCGGCCCGGCTCCTGGCAGAGCCGGTAGAACCACTCCATCCCGACCTTCTGCACCAGGGCCGGGGCCCGGGAGAGGCGGCCGGCAAACACGTCGAAAGCTCCCCCCACTCCTACCGCCAGGAGGCCGCCCAGTCGTTTTTTGTGAAGCGCAACCCACTTCTCCTGCCGGGGGAGGCCCATCGCGACCAGGAGGATGCGCGCTCCGCTCGACGCGACGGCGTCGGCCACAGCCGTGTCCTCGATGTCGAAGTACCCGTCCCGCGCACCCGCGACGATCAGCCCGGGGCAGCGCACCGAGAGGGCCTCCGCGCAGGTCGCGGCCGTGTCCCCCTTGGCTCCCAGGAAGTATACGGGCCACTCCTCGACCGCCGCGACGCGGCAGAGCTGCTCGGCAAAATCGATCCCCGTCACCCGTTCCTGCAGGGACATGCCCAGAAAGCGCATTCCCCAGAGGAGCCCGACCCCATCCGCCAGGACCATGGAGGCATCACCGAGAGCCGCACGGTAGTCGGGGTCCCGCACGGCCTCCTCCATTCCCAGGGCGTTGACGGTCGCGACGAGGCGGGCCTCCTCCCCGGGGCTCAGAATCAGCCCCCGCGCCCGGGACACCGCGTAATTCATGGAGACGTTGTCGATCCGAACGCCCCAGAGCGACGGCTTTTCCCCACTCATCGGCGACCGGGACCGGCGGCGCAGCAGGAGGGGCACCACCACCCCCAGGGAACAGAGCCCGGCGGCCAGCCACCAGACCCAGGCCCGATAGGTCGTCGGGGACTGGAGAAGCGCCGCGGCGATGCTCACGAGCGCACAGAGCCCCGCGACGAACCGAATGGCGTCGGGGTGCTCGAGGCCCCGGGCGATCATGCGGCGGTAAAGCCGTTCCGTCCCATAGGGATGCTCCGTGAAGAACATGCTGGCCCAGTGCAGCGAGACCTCCGCCAGGGGGATCGCGAAGAGCCCCAGGGAGAGGAAGAGCATGGAGCTGAAGACGATTCCTTTGCTGCCGCCCAGCACCGCCGTCCCGGCCGCGAGGACGCTCCACATCGCGGACATGGCGTGCCCCGCCTGCCTGTAGGCATTGCCGAACCGGCTCCAGAAGGCACCGAGCAGGGCCATCCCCGAAAAGGCCATGAAGAACGCACCGGCCGCGGCGCGCCCCATCAACAGCACCGCCATGAGCATGAGCGAGAACGTGACGGCGAGGATATGGCCCAGCAGCCCCGGAATCTCGTCCAGATGACGAAACAGCAGGGGAAACAGGGTGAACCAGAGGGTCGTGGCGACCACCGACGCCAGGGGCGTCAGGTAGACGTATTCCCCATCCGCGAACCGCAGGAAGGCGATCGAGGGACCGGCAAGCGCGCAGAGGACGCCGATCAGAAGGTAGCCCAGGCGCCAGCGCCGGTCGGAGTACAGGTCCTCGCCAAGGCCCGCGATCCCGGCCAGAAAGGCGCCTCCCACCACGATACGGGCGTTGACGTCGCCAAACCACAGCGCCATGAGCATCCAGCACCCCGCCAGCAGAAGGTCGCGGAAATAGCCGTACTGGCGGGGCTCCAGCATCCGTTTCGCGCAATACTGGACCCCCACGCAGAGCAGCGCCGCGGCGCCGCACCCCGCCACCATCGCCGCATAGCCGGCCACCGAGACGCCCCCTAGTTCCTTCGGAGCTCGGCCACGCCGCCCATATAGGGGACGAGCGCCTCCGGGATCCTGATGCTTCCGTCCTGAGCCTGGCCGTTCTCCAGAATGGCTATCAACGCCCGTCCAATAGCCACACCGGATCCGTTGAGGGTGTGGACGAAGCGGGGCCGCCCCCCGCCCGCCGGCCGGTAGCGCGTATCCATGCGACGGGCCTGGAAGTCCTCGCAATTGCTGCAGGAGCTGATCTCACGGTACTTGCCCTGAGAGGGAAGCCACACCTCGAGGTCGTAGGTCTTGGCCGCCCCGAACCCGATGTCGCCGGAGCAGAGCGCCACGACGCGGTAGGGCAGTTCCAGAAGCTGCAGCACCCTTTCCGCATTCGCCGTCAGTTTCTCCAGCTCCTCGTAGCTCGTCTCCGGGGTGCAGAGCTTGACCATCTCCACCTTGTCGAACTGATGCTGGCGCAGCATCCCCCGGACGTCGCGCCCCGCCGAGCCGGCCTCCCGGCGGAAGCATGGGGTATAGGCCGTGTAATATTTCGGAAGGTCGGACTCCTCCAGGATCGTCCCCCGGTGCAGATTCGTCAGGGGCACCTCCGCGGTCGGGATCATCCAGAGGTCCTCCCCCTCTATCCGATAGAGGTCCTCCGCAAACTTCGGAAGCTGTCCCGTCCCCTCCAGGATCTCGGAGCGCACCATGAAGGGCGGCTCCATCTCCGTGTAGCCGTGCCGGGTGGTGTGCAGGTCCAGCATGAAGGAGATCAGCGCCCGCTCCATCCGGGCCCCCATGCCCCTCAGAAGGGTGAACCGGCTCTGGGCCAGCATGACGCCCTTCTCGAAGTCCATGATCCCCAGATCCTCGGCCAGCTCCCAATGGGGCCTGGGCTCGAAGCCGAAGTCCTTCGGCGCGCCCCAGGAGCGCACCACGGGATTGTCGTTCTCGTCCGCGCCCACGGGCGTGCCCTCGTGCAGGCGGTTGGGCAGGGTCATCAGGATGCGTTTCAGCTCGTCCTCGACCTCCGCCAGGGCGGAATCCCGCTCCCGGATGCCGTCACCCATAAGGCGTATCTCCTCCATGAGGGCGGACGCGTCCGTCCCCGACCGCTTCGCCTCCCCTACCTTACGGGACCCCTCGTTCCTCCGGGCCTTCAGCTCCTCGGTCTCGGCGATCAGCCTGCGGCGCCTCCCGTCCAGCGACTCCAGGACGCCGAGGTCGAAATCGTGCCGCCGGTCCCTCAGAAAGCGTTCCGCCTCCTCGCGGTTCGCGAGGATCCATCGCAGGTCAAGCATCGCGCAACTCCCCCTTCGTTCCTCCGGAAAGGCGAATATTCCTCAACAGGTTGGCCATCTCGATCGCGGTGTGCGCGCTGTCCGCCCCCTTGTTGCCCGCCTTGCTGCCCGCGCGGAGCAGGGCCTGCTCCAGGGTATCGCAGGTCAGGACGCCGAAGACCACCGGAACCCGGTGCTCCAACCCCACCTGCGCCAGCCCCTTCGACATCTCGGCGGAGACGTAGTCGAAGTGCGGCGTGTCGCCCCGTATGACCGCCCCCAGGGCGATAATCGCGTCGTACTTGCCGCTCAGGGCCAGCTCCTTGGCCGCCAGGGGCAGCTCCCAGGCCCCCGGGACCCTGAAGACCTCCACGGCCTGATGGGACACGTCGTGACGCAGAAGCGCGTCCTTGGCCCCCTCCAGCAGCTTTTCGGAGATCAGGTCGTTGAATCGGGAGACCACGATCGCCACGGAAAGCCCCGTTCCCAGCAATTTTCCCTCTATCGTCCGCATCGCAGATAAGCCTCCTTAAACGACTTAACTCAGGGGCTCCGCCCCCGACCCCCCGCCAAGGGAGCAGGCTCCCTTGGATCCCCTATGAGAAAAAAGATACACTCAAACACCGTGCAGCACGTGCCCCATCCGCAGCTCCTTGGTCCGCATATACCTCTCGTTGTACTCGTTCGGCTCGATCACCAGAGGAACCCGGTCCACGATCTCGAGCCCGTACCCCCCGAGGCCGATCACCTTCTTGGGGTTGTTCGTCAGCAACCGAATCCTCCTCAGCCCGAGGTCCATGAGAATCTGCGCCCCCGTGCCGTAGTCCCGGAGGTCCGGGGGGAAGCCCAGCGCCACATTGGCGTCGACCGTATCCATCCCCTCGTCCTGCAGCCGGTAGGCCCTCAGCTTGTTGAGCAGGCCGATGCCGCGCCCCTCCTGCCGCATGTAGAGCAGAACGCCCGCACCCTCCTTCTCGATCATGGAGAGGGCCGCATGGAGCTGAGGGCCGCAGTCGCAGCGCAGGGAACCGAAGATATCCCCCGTGAAGCACTCGCTGTGCACCCGCACCAGGACGGGGTCCACTCCCAAGACGTCCCCCTTGACCAGCGCGACGTGGGTATGCGCGTCGTCGTCCTGCAGTTTGCTGCGATAGGCGTGGACGCAGAAGAGGCCGAACTCCGTCGGAAGGTTGACCTCGACCCGCTTTTCGACCAGCTTCTCCCGGGCACACCGCCAGGCGATGAGGTCCTTCACCGCGATGAACTTCAGCCCATGCCGTTTCGCGAACATGATCAGGTCCGGAAGCCGCGCCATAGTCCCGTCGTCGTTCATCACCCCGCAGCAGAGCCCGGCGGCGGGCAGCCCGGCCAGGCGCACGAGGTCCACCGTGGCCTCGGTATGGCCGGCGCGCACCAGGACGCCGCCCTCACGGGCCTCGATGGGAAAGAGGTGGCCGGGGCGCAGGAAATCCTCGGGACGGGAGTCGAGATCGGACAGGAGGCGGGCCGTAAGGGCACGTTCCTCCGCCGAGATGCCCGTCGTCGTCCCCTCTCGGGCGTCCACCGTGACCAGAAATGCGGTGGACTTTCTGTCCGTGCTGTGCGCGGTCAGAGGGTCGAGCCGCAGCCTGCGGGCGATCTCCCCCGACACGGGGGCGCAGATCAGGCCCCGTGCGTACCGGGCCATGAAGTTGACGTTATCCGCCGTCGCGTGCGCCGCGGACACGATAAGGTCGCCCTCGTTCTCCCGGTTCTCGTCGTCCGCGACCAGGACCATACGCCCCCGGCGGATATCCTCGATCGCCTCCTCGACCGTGTTGAAGACCGCCCCCGCTTCCCGATTACAAACTTCAGTATCCAAGGCCCCTCAGCTCCTCCATCGACAGACGCATTCCGGAGCCCCGAGATCCCAGAAGGCGCTCCACATACTTGCCCAAAATGTCGGTCTCCAGGTTCACGACGGTCCCCACCGCCATCCGCCCCAGGGTACAGGACTCGAGCGTCGTCGGGATGAGACCGACGGAGAAATCCGAGGCGGAGACGCCGATGACGGTCAGGCTGACGCCGTCTATCGCAACCGACCCCTTGGGGACGATCCCCCTCAGCAGCCGCGGCTCGGCGCCGAAACAGGCCACCCGGGTCCGCCCGGTCCCCGAGAGGCGCCTCAAGACGGCGGTCCCGTCGACATGCCCCAGGACCAGGTGCCCGTCCAGCCGGTCCCCCAGGGCCATGGCCCGCTCCAGGTTGACGGCGGTCCCCGGCCTCAGTTCGGTGAACCACGTGCGCTCCGCGGTCTCCGGCATCATCTCCACGTCGAAGACGTCCCCGTGCAGGGCCACGACGGAAAGGCATGCGCCGCTCACCGCCACGGACTGCCCCAGCACCAGCTCGGACGCCAGGGCAGGGCACTCGATGGACAGCAAAGAGACCTCCTCCGCCCTGCGGAAGGCGCGCACCACACCGACCGCCTCTACAAGTCCGGTGAACATGAAAAGAGCGCCTCCGTCAGAAAATCGGGCCCCACCCGGCGCACCGTCGCGTCCCTCAAAAGGAGGGACTCGGACATGGCGCCCAAACGCAGGCCCGTCCCGATTCCCGGCCCCTCCCCCATGATGCGGCACGAGGTGAAGAGGGCCAGGCTGTCCGCAAGCCCAAGCTCCGCAAACGCCGTCAGGACCCTCGCGCCCCCCTCGACCATGAGGCTCAGGACCCCCTCCTCGGCCAGGGACGACAGCACCACCTCGAGGTCCACCCTCCCGCCGCGCGCGGGCGCCCTGCGAACCCGCGCCCCCGCGGCCGTCAGCGCGTCCGCCCTGACGGGGTCCTCGCAGCAGGTGAAGATCAGACAGCCTCCCACCCCCGTCACCACCTTCGCGGAGACGGGGGTCGACAGACGGGAATCCACCACGACCCGAAGGGGGCTTTTGCCCTCCGCATCGCGCACGGTCAGCTCGGGGTCGTCCTGCAGCACCGTCCCCACCCCCACCATGACGGCATCGTGAGAGGCGCGCATCCGATGCGCCCACTGGCGGGCCTCGGGAGCCGTTATCCACCGGCTCTCGCCATGGGGCAACGCCATGCGGCCATCAAGCCCCGCCGCGGCCTTGAGCGTCACCCATGGGCGCCCCAGGGTCTGCACCCGGATAAAACCGCGGTTCAGCCAACGGCATTCGGACTCGAGGCACGGTCCGTCGACCTCGACACCCCCCGTGCGCAGGATCTCCAACCCTCCGCGATTCACCTTGGGGTCGGGATCCGCCATGCCCACCACGACGCGTGCGACCCCCTCCTCGACGAGGCGGGGCGCGCAGGGCGGCGTCCTGCCAAAATGGCTGCAGGGCTCGAGGTTGACGTAGGCCGTAGCGCCGCGGGCCGTCCCACCCCGGCGGGCGAGGTCTCCGAGCGCCGCGACCTCCGCATGCCCCGAGCCGCAGCGGGCGTGATACCCCTCCCCGATCACCTGGCCATCGCGGACAATCACGCAGCCAACCATCGGGTTGGGCGAGGCGGCTCCCTGTCCATGGGAGGCCAAGGAGAGAGCGCGGCTCATGTAATATTCGTCTATCTTACGAACGGACACGATTTTGTCCATCTCCCTATTTCATGATCCTATTATTTTCATTATACCGCGGAGGGTGCCCATGAGGAAATTTTTCCGGGTATGGTGTATGATTTACCTTTGTTGTGTTCCGTATTTCTACATTAAGGATTTGAGTTTGGAAGGATTTGAAAAGATTTGAAAGGACGGAATGAGCCTCCATGAACCGGAACAACTCGGGACGGAACCATACCGAAAGCCCCATGCGGCGGATCGTTTTCCTCTTCGTCTGCGCCCTCCTGCTGCTGGGCCGCGCTCCCGCCCTTGCCGTCAGCGCGGCCGAGGACCTTCTGAGGCTGACCGGAAAGCTGACCCCCGGCATGACCGCGAAGGACGCCGAGGACCTTCTGGGGCCTCCGGCGGAGACGGCCCTCGTCGGAGGGGGAACCGACCTCCTCCGCAGCTCCTGGCTGCACGGGGAGATGGGTATCGAAATTTATCTGGTGAAGGACGCGGCCTACAGGATCGATCTCTCCCGTCGCTTCGAGCGCAACATCGACTTGCTGCGAACCATGGACGAGCTGACGCGGCAGGGGCAGCAGAAGTACGGCTCCATGCCCCGTTTCGATACGGGCAGGAACGAATACTACTGGATAGCCAAGGGGCACCGTTTTTCCTTCTCCCGGTACGCAGTCGGCACGATACGCGTGCGCCTCAGCGGCGAATAGTTCGGCCGGTCCACTATGCTCCTAAAGCAGAGGGAATGATAACACGTAAATATTTCATCGGTCAGGCATATTGTTCTTGCATTTTTGTACGTAATTATGACATAATGATAGACAAAAGAGGAGGCGAAAAAATGCCGCAAATCCGACCGATCACAGACCTGCGCAACACAAACGAGATTTCTGAGCTTTGCCATGCGAGGAAAGAACCTGTTTTTATCACAAAAAACGGCTACGGCGACCTGGTTGTCTTGAGTATCGAAGCATACGAGGAATTGGTGGAAACCGCATACACGGACTCAGCGATCAGAGAAGCGGAACAGGAAGTTGCGGAGGGCGGAAAACTTCTTGACGCCCATGAAGCCTTATCTTACCTCCGAAGGAAGCACAACTTGTGAAATACGCAATCAAAATATATCCCCGCGCATATCGGGATTTAGACGGTATCTATTCCTATATCGCCAAAAATCTTATGGCGCAGGGAACAGCTGAAAATCTGCTTGCCAGCCTGGAGGACGCTATCCTCAGTTTGGAGCAGTTTCCGAAAAGGGAGCTTGTCCGCCGTATCGGGATCTATGCCAATCAGGGCTATCGTCAACTTTCCATCAAGAATTATACCATTATTTATCGTGTGTATAAGGAGAGACAAGAGGTGCATATCGTAACCGTGCGCTATTCACGGAGCCAATTCTAATTACCTATTGCATTTGGCTTGACAATCCAGCCACAACAACAAGAACAAATGGAAAAAGGCAAATGGAAAAATGCTTCGTTTTCCACCTTTCATGGCAGGAGGTTTTTTTGTGAGTTCCCTGAGCTTCTTGAGAGCGGTGAAGCGTCGTATGTTTGGAGTTTTACCGACGTTCCTTCTTTCGTTCCTTCTTTCGTTCCTTCTTTCGTTCATTCTTTCGTTCCTTCTTTTGGCGTTTTTGGCGGGCTTCGCGTCCCTCGACGGCGTCGCGGAGGCCAAAGGTGTCCAGCACATCGGCAGGCGGGATTACGACGTGGTCGTCGCGGGAGGGGGCATCGGAGGCATCTCGGCCGCCATCCAGGCCGCGCGGCTCGGGGCCAGCGTCCTCGTCGTGGAGCCGAGCGATTGGATCGGCGGGCAGGCGACGGCCGCGGGGGTCTCGACAATGGACGACCTCAGCCGCCTTCGCAGCGGACTCTACCTTGAATTTCTGTCCAAGGTACGGGAATACTACGAACCCATGGGCAAGCCCACGGGCACATGCTACTGGGACGCCCGCAGTGTCGCCTTCGAGCCCCACGTCGGGCAGCGTATGCTCTACGAGCTGGTCGACGACGCCCGCGCCGGGGGAAAGAACACCCTGGACATCCTCCTCTCCTCGGAGGTCGCCGAGGTATCCCTGGAGAGGAACACGGTTCGGGGAGTGACGGTGAGGAACGCCGGAGGCGCACGGAGAATCGCCTGCCGCGTCCTCATCGACGCGACGGAGTACGGCGACGTTCTGCCCCTGGCTCATGCCGAGTACCGCGCCGGTAACTCCGTCTCCCCCTTCGTCGATCCCAACGCCATGATCCAGGACATCACCTGGGTCGCTGTCGTCCAGAAATACCCCGGGGGCATTCCGGACCACCTGCGCGCTCTCACGCCTCTGCCCGGGTACGATCTGGCGCGGCGCAACTACGAGAGCTACGTCACGCGGGACGGCATGGACTTCAAGGGCGTCTACCCCGTGAAGCTCCCCGTCAACGTCATCAGCCACAACGCCTACCGCGGCCTTCCCGACTCCTCCAACTACTGGGGGTACGACGCGAACCGCGAGAACTGGCCCCATATATCGAAGTGCGGCGTCAACTGGGGCAACGACTATCCGGGAAAGTACGGCTGGGAGGGGAAACGCGGACTGCCCACGGGCTACCTCGAGAACCCGGACCTTCGCAGGAGGGTGGAGCGGGAGGCCCTGATCAAGACCCTTCACTACATCTATTACATGCAGAACGAGCTGGGGGAGAACTGGTCGGTCGCCGACGACGAGTACCGCCATCCCATCCTGCCCAGGGCAGCCGAGGGGCTCCCGGACGAATGGCTGGAGATCGTCCGGCGGATGCCGGCCATCCCCTACGTTCGGGAATCGCGGCGCATCGTCGGGAACTACACCCTGACCTCCTCGGAGCTGCTGCAGAACTCCCTGAGCTACCGCGATGGACAGACCAGCCACGAGTTCCCCGACGCCATCGCGATCGGGGGTTATATCCTGGACCTGCACGGTGCGGACACCGACGCGGATATGGAGTGGAAGTTCGACGAGAAGGCAGCCACGGTCCAGGTCAACCGCCCCCGTGGGCCGTTCCAGGTTCCCCTTCGCACGCTCATCCCCCGAGACATCGACGGGCTCCTGGCGGCCGAGAAGAACCTCTCCATGACGCGCCTCGCCGCCGGAGCCCTGCGCCTCCAGCCCATCTGCATGATGACCGGCCAGGCCGCGGGGACTCTTGCGGCCCTCTCCGTCCGCGAGGGCGTCCGGCTCCGTGACCTGCCCGCCGTTCGGGTCCAGCGCGCCCTGCTGGAGTCCGGGGTCGCCCTGTCCCTCTGCAGGTACTCGGACGTCCCCCCTGACCACCCCTGCTACAACGCCGTGCAGATAGCCAGCATCCACGGCCTGATCTCCCCGATAGAACCGCCCCACGCTCCGTCCTACGACATCAGCGACCTCGACGATCCCGTCCTGGCTATGGCCGTCATCAAGGGACGCGACAAGGGGACCTTCGGCATCGACGAAATCCTCACCTGGGCGGAAACGGTCTCCATGATGGAAAGGGCCCGCAAGGCGTCCGGGACATCGCTCGGACTCGTCCCCGGACTCGGGGAGAAGCCCGACACCCTCGTGAACCGGGGAAGGTTCGCCAAGGCCCTCTGCGATACCTTCGGATTCTCCGATCTCGAAGCCTTCCCCGAGGTCAAGGAAAAGGGGGCGTTCTTCTCCCTCTCCGAGCATCCCAACGCTCCGGCCGTGGACGCCCTGTCGCCGCACGGCATCCTGGACCTCTACAAATCGGATCGGGAGTTTCATTTCGGCCGGCCCGTGACTCGGGGCGAGGCCGCGGAGATGATCATGAAGGCCATGACGGCCGCCAAGCTGCCCTGAACGCGCATCCGCGATGGGGCATGACCTGCAGAGCCGCCTGAGCATCCTGACGGAGGGAGCGAAATACGACGTCTCCTGCGCATCCAGCGGGTCGAACCGCGGCGGAAGGGGCAGGCTGGGCCATGCCTGCCCTGCGGGCGTCTGCCACACGTGGTCCGACGACGGGCGCTGCATATCCCTGCTGAAGCTGCTGCTCACCAACGACTGCATCTACGACTGCGCCTACTGCATCAACCGCCGCAGCAACGACGTGCCGCGCGCCTCCTTCACGCCGCGGGAGGTCGCGGAGATCACGGCCGCCTTCTACAGGCGCAACTACATCGAGGGGCTCTTCCTCAGTTCCGCGGTGCGGCGCAGCCCCGACGACACCATGCTCGATCTCGTCCGAACGGTCGCGCTGCTGCGGCGCGAGTTCGGCTTCGGCGGCTACGTCCATGCCAAGGTCATCCCCGGGGCCTCCCATGAGCTGGTCGAGGTTCTGGGACGCCTGGCCGACCGCGTGAGCGTCAACGTCGAGCTCCCCACGGAGCGCAGCCTGGGGCTTTGGGCTCCCCAGAAGAGCGCCAGGTCCATCTTTACCCCCATGAAGTACATCAGCGGAAGGATCGAGGAGCGAACCTCGGAACGCCGTCCGGCGAAGAGGGCTCCCTCCTTCGCCCCGGCCGGGCAGAGCACCCAGATGATCGTCGGAGCCACCCCCGAGCCCGACCTGACCCTTCTACGCCTCTCGGAGGGGCTTTACGGCCGCATGGGGCTGAAACGCGTCTATTACTCCGCCTACGTCCCCGTCAACGACAACCCCACCCTGCCGGCCCTGAACGCCGCGCCTCCCCTGCTACGCGAACATCGTCTCTATCAGGCGGACTGGCTCCTGCGTTTTTACGGATTCCGCGCGGACGAGATCGTGGACGAGGCCCACCCGAACCTCGAGGAACGGCTGGACCCCAAGAGCGCCTGGGCCCTGCGCCACATGGAACTTTTTCCCGTGGACCCCAACCGGGCGGAGTACGAGACGCTCCTGCGGGTCCCCGGCATCGGGGTGACCTCCGCCAGGCGCATCCTGACGGCGCGGCGCGCGAGGCGGCTCGACCGGGACAACCTCAGGCGTCTGGGCGTCACGATGAAGCGGGCCCAGCACTTTCTGCGGTTCGAAGAGAGGCCGGCCGCACCGGGATACGTCTCGTCCCTGGAGGGACTGCGGACGATCCTGGAGGGAGGCCGTTTCTCCCCCCAGCTCCGGCTGCCGTTCCCGGAAGCCATTCCCTCCCCGCAGGAGTTCCAGCAGGAGGGACGATGATCTACGTCTACGATGGGACCTGGAACGGGATGATGACACTCGTGCACAGGACGGCCCGGGACGGTATCCTCCCCGACGATATTCTGCGTTCTTCCCCGAATGGGGCGAGCGGCGTGCTGCTGGAGAGCACGGAGGTGAGGAGCGACCCATCCCTGGCGGAGGCGACCGCCGCAGTGTTGGAGAATCGCCTGGGCCGCCGATGGCTGTCCGAAGCCTGTCTCGCCCTGATGTCGGAGCAGGAGGGGATCGACCTCGCGGTGTGGCGCTGTTTCTTTCGTCTTTGGAAGGAGGGGGTCGGGGCCGCAGCGGACTTGGCGGACCCGTGCATGGGGACCGTCCTCCATGCCGCGAGACGCTCGTTCCGGGAGCTTCACCGCTGGATGGGGCTCACCCGTTTTCGGGACGTGGGCGGGATCTATTACGCCCCCTTCGCGCCGGACTGCGACGTGCTGCCCCTCCTCGCCGGGCACTTCCGCAGGAGGCTGCCCGCCCGCTGGGTGCTCCACGACACCGGCAGGGGTCGGGCCGCCCTGCACGAGGCGGGACGCTGGTTTCTGACGGACGCGGCGCTCCCGGCCCATCTGAAGATCACCCGTGAGGAGGAGGTCTGCCAGGCGCTTTGGCAGGAGTTTTTCCGCAGCACCGCGGTGGGGGAACGGATATCCGCAAAGCGCCAGTCGAAATTCCTGCCCCGGAAGACCTGGACATACCTCATCGAAAAGCCGGGGGCGGAGCCTCAAACACGGCCCCAATGAGGCCTTTTCCAACTTTTTCAATCTATTCCTTCAATCTTGGGAAACGCTGATTTAATCCATGAAGCACCCCGGTGGTACCCCAGCTTGCTTGTTGATGGGCAGAACTTGCAGGGGCCGCCGCTATCGGGATAGCGGCGTGGGGGGTTGGGGGCGAAGCCCCCATGTTAATTTTTAGGGAAGCGCGGAAGATTTTTGCCTACAGATGTTTTGCATATTCCCCTTTGAAAAATATGTTTGAAAAAATATGCATTTTTGTTTTAATCAGCGCTTCCCTTGTTCTTTCAATCTACCTGTTGCGCTTGACCTGACGATTCAGCGGCCCCCATCTTTAAAACACAGCCTGCACCGCAAGATGCCATGCTCCCGCTCCATGAACACCGATACGGAGATATTTCATTTGACGGCGAAAAAAATAAGCGTATAATTTAAGTAAACAGGTTCCTATTTACTTCTAAAGACCTGTTGACTTTGACAAAAACGAGGGGGAATCGCGATGTTCTGTTACCAGTGTGAGCAGACTGCCAAGGGGACAGGCTGCACCGTGATGGGGGTGTGCGGCAAGTCCGCGGAGGTTTCGGACCTTCAGGACCTTTTGATCCACGCAGCAAAGGGAATTGCGATGTACGCGCACCGTGCGCGCGGACTCGGGGCGGTCGACGGGGAGATCGACCGCTTCGTGGTCGAGGCGCTTTTCACGACGGTGACCAACGTCAACTTCGACAACATCCGCATGGCCGAGATGATCGCCCAGGCAGGGGTCGTCCGGAGCAAGGCCAGGAAGCTCTACGAGAATGCCTGCGCCCGTGCGGGCAGGACCGCCGAGCCCCTCTCCGGCCCTGCTGCGGACCCGCTCCCCGAGAGCATGGCCGATATGGCGATAGCGGGCGGGCAGTACACGCCTCGGAGCTGGGCCGAGAAACGCGGTGACGTCGTCCAGGGCCTTTACGACCTGATCCTGCTCGGACTGAAGGGCAGCGCGGCGTACACACACCACGCCTTCGTCCTGGGGTATGAGGACGAGCGCATATACGGATTCTTCCACGAGAAGCTGGACGCTCTGAGCCGCGAGGTCATGACCGTCGAGGAGCTGACGGCCCATGCTATGGACGCCGGCAAGTGGAACGTCGAGGTCATGAACCTCCTGGACAGGGCAAACACCGAGGTCTACGGACACCCGGAGCCGACGCCGGTCCGCATCCATCCACTGAAGGGCAGGGCAATCCTGGTATCGGGACACGACCTGCGCGACCTGAACCTGCTGCTCCAGCAGACGGAGGGCAAGGGCATCAACATCTATACCCACGGCGAGATGCTGCCCTGTCACGGCTATCCGCGCCTCAAGAAGTATCCGCACCTGGCCGGAAACTACGGTGGGGCCTGGCAGGATCAGCAGAAGGAGTTCGCGGCCTTCCCCGGCGCCATCCTGATGACCACCAACTGCATCCAGAGGCCCACGAACTACACGGACCGCATCTTCACCACGGGCCTTGTGGCCTTCCCCGGAGTCCGGCACATCGACGAAAAGAAGGATTTCACGCCCGTTATCGAGGCCGCCCTGGCCGCGCCGGGCTTCGAGGAGGACGGCGACGACAAGCGGATTCTGGTGGGCTTCGGCCACAACACCGTGCTGAACGCCGCCGGAAAGGTCGTGGAGCTGGTCAAGGCCGGAAAGATCCGTCACTTTTTTCTGGTCGGCGGCTGCGACGGAGCCAAGAGCGGCCGCAACTACTACACGGACTTCACGTCTCAGGCCCCGAAGGACACCGTGATCCTCACCCTGGCCTGCGGCAAGTTCCGCTTCAACAAGCTGGACTTTGGGGACATCGACGGCCTGCCGCGCCTGTTGGACGTCGGGCAGTGCAACGACGCCGCGTCGGCGCTCAAGATCGCCTCGGCGCTAGCCGAGGCCTTCGGAACCGACGTCAACGGCCTGCCCCTCTCCCTGGTGCTCTCCTGGTACGAGCAGAAGGCCGTCTGCATCCTGCTCTCCCTGCTCTCGCTGGGCATCAAAAACATACGACTGGGGCCCTCGCTGCCCGCGTTCGTCAAGCCGCCCGTTCTGGAGTTCCTCCAGAAGACCTTCAACATCCAACCCATCACGACCCCCGAGGCCGACCTCAAGGCCATCCTCGGGTAAGGGTAAGCTCAGCCTCCACACTCCGACTCAACGTCCCGGTCCGTGTAAGGGGCAACTCCAAACTCCCGATATAAAACGCCCGAGGGGGGCCCCCTCGGGCGTTGTCCTGCGTCGTCTCGAGCTCAAAGAATGGCGCTCAGACCAGTATTCTCATCAACGTCATGGGGCTCGAGGGCGCCGAATCCGGCGCCCTTCCCGCCAACAGAGCGTCTTGGAGGCATGTTCACCGTCGATGCAAAGGCTCCTCACCGTTGAATATCGTGATGGAATCATGCGTTCCATCCGACTTTTCCCACCCTTTACCGGGAGGTCAAAGTCAAATGTGACCATCAGCCCCAAGGAGCGGGCCAATTCTCCCTTCAAGAAGTTCTCCAGCCTTGCGTACAGGGCGCCTGTTTGCGAGGTGGGCCTCGTAATCCTCAGGTCTGCAGGGTCCCTGCCCCCGCGGGATTTGGTTTGGTAGGTCATCTCCGGGATGGGCTCAAACGCCCCTCAATCCGGACGACGGACTCGTAGACCTCGACGACATCCCAGTCCTCTCCCTAAGGAAACGCTGATTTAATCCATGAAGCACCCCGGTGGTACCCCAGCTTGCCTGTT
>NZ_CAUUWA010000042.1 GCF_963548695.1 uncultured Fretibacterium sp. | reverse complement strand
GGTATGGGCGTAGGTATCTCGGGAGCCAACCTTGCAGGCCACGTGTCCCGGTGCGGTGCCATTGGGACGATTGCGAGCGTGGGACTTTGTCACGACTCGCCTCACTTCAGCATAAAGAAACACAATTACTTTGAAGCCAACGCCATCGTCATCAAGGAGGTGCTGGCTCAGGCGCGCGCCATCGCGGGGGAGGGTGGGGTGCTGGCCGTCAACTGCATGGTGGCCCTGACCGACTACGATACCCAGGTGCGCGCGTCCGCGGAGGGCGGGGCGGACATCATCATATCCGGCGCCGGGCTGCCCCTCCGTCTTCCCGAGTACACGAAGGACTTTCCGGATGTGGCCCTGGTCCCCATCGTCAGCTCCGCCAAGGCCGCCAGCCTGATCACCAGGCGCTGGGAGAAGCAGTACGGCCGCCGGCCCGACGCTTTCGTGGTCGAGGAGCCCGCGACCGCCGGAGGGCATTTGGGCGCCATGACCATGGAGCAGGTCTACGACCCCGCCCTCTCCCTGGCCACGGCCGTCCCCGGCGTGGTCCGTTTCGTCGCCGAGGAGATGCGGGCCGACATCCCCGTCATCGCGGCCGGGGGGATCTGGGACCGCACCGACGTTCTGAGGGCTTTTGAGCTCGGCGCCAAGGGCGTCCAGATGGGTACCCGATTCGCCTGCACCGAGGAAGGGGACGCCTCGGACCGCTTCAAGCAGGCCTATGTCGACGCGACGGAGGACGACGTCGTGTTGATCCACAGCCCCGCAGGACTCCCCGGACGGGCCATCCGCAACCCCTTCGTCGCCCGGTACCTGGAGGGGAACGTGACCAGCAGCCCCTGTTTCGCCAACTGCCTCACCCATTGCCGCTACCGCAAGACCCGCGAGACCTTCTGCATTGCCGCGGCCCTGGTCGAGGCGTTCAAGGGGAATTGGGAGGAGGGGCTTTTTTTCTGCGGCAGCAATGTCAGCAGAGTCAAAAAGATCGAGAAGGTCTCGGAGGTCATCTCCGAGCTCTTCCCGGAGTGACGGGGGGCCCCTGTACGAGAGCGAAGGAAGGCCGTGCCGAGGCTGGCTATGCAGAGGGATAGCTATGTGTGGGATGGCTCTGCGGAAGATGGGGGCAGATTGAAATGGGGGCACATTGAAATGGAGGCAGATTGAAAATGCAGCAGCTGGAGTCGTTCCCTCTTTTCGAGCAAAAGGATCACCGCTTCATCATGCTGGGGTGGGAGGAGAAGGAGGACGGCATGGCCGTCCAGACCAACCAGTACGTCATAACCTCCGGAAGGGAAATCGTGCTTCTCGACCCTGGTGGGGCCCATGTATTTCCCCGGGTTCTGGCAAACGTCGCCGAGCTCGTGGACCTCAAGGCCATCAGCCATATCTTTTATTCCCATCAGGATCCCGACGTATCCTCGGGCATCACCCTGTGGCTCTCCATGGCGGAGAGGGCCATGGTGCACATCTCGGAGCTGTGGGTACGCTTTCTCCCGCACTTCGGGATCTACGACGGGCGGCGTATCGTCTCCATTCCCGACGGAGGGACGTCCTTGACCCTGTCGGAAGGGGCTCGGCTGGTGATGGTCCCTTCTCATTTCCTTCATTCCACGGGGTGCTTCTCGCTTTACGACTCGCGCTCTAAGATCCTCTTCACGGGGGATATCGGTGCGGCGCTCTTTCCCGAGGGGAAGCGTTATCCCATCGTGACGGACTTCGAGGCCCATCTGCCGCTCATGGAGGGGTTCCACAAGCGCTACATGGCCTCCAACGCGGCGTGCCGCAGCTGGGCGCGCCGCGTGTCCGCCCTGGACGTCGAGACGATCGCTCCCCAGCACGGAGCCGTAATCCAGGGCCGGGAGAACGTCAAAAAATTCCTCTCTTGGTTCGAGGGCCTTCGATGCGGGACGGATATCCTCGACCAAATTTGCGGACGCTGAGGTGAAAGGAGGCCTTTCATGACGGAGCAAAAAAGTCTGGAGTTGATACACACTCTCTCGGGAGCATATTTTGCGGGCGTCCAGATGGACTCCTTCATGTCCCAGCTGGACGAGGTGCTCGTCTCTCGGGTCCGCAAGGTGGAGGCTCGGGTCCAGGACACCTCCAACCGGTTTACCCACCTTTATGACGTTTTACAGGCTTTGAGGGAGGACTTCGCGTCCGGAAGCCGGGACGCGAAACAGGGCGTCGAGGCCATCAACATGATCAATGCAAACCTGATAGCCGAGATGGCGAAATCGGGCACAAGCCTGGAGGGCATGGGCGAGACCGTCTCCAATACGCTGAACGCGACCATCAAGACCCTGGAACTGTTCCTCGAGATCGGAAAGATCTCCCACAATATCCAGCGCATCGCCAAGCAGACGCATCTTCTGGCCCTCAACGCCTCCATCGAGGCAGCTCGGGCGGGGGAGCACGGCAGGGGATTTGCGGTCGTGGCCCAAAACGTCCAGGAGTTGGCCGCCGAGACCAGGACGGCGTCGGAGTCTATCGACGCCAAGGTCGGCGAGATATCCGGGGCCGTCCAGGGGACGATGGAGAATATGCGCAGCATCAACGAATTGTTCGAGACTATTCAGCGGATGTTGTCCTCCTTCTCGGACTGTCTCGCCAGCAACAGGACGACGATGGAGTCCATGGAGTCGATGATTCAGGACGCCGGAGAAAAGCTGAACCGGACATCGGCCGAGATGGAGGGAGCCATCGAGACCATGCACGAGGCGTCGAGCAAGGTCGGCGCCATGGCCGCGACGATCTCCGCCGTCGTCCAGGCGCAGCAGAACCTGAAAAAAATTCGCCTCTGAGTTCAATTTAGCTGAAATGCAGGGAGACGCTAAAGATATCCATGATATCCATAATAAGCGTGAGACATCTGTCAAAATATCCATCTCTTAAAGGCAAGGTTGAATTCTCTTTCTTGTGTCTCTGGGTAGTGACTCCTTTTGTTTACTTGATGTTTAGACGGATAAAGCCCTGCCCTTGGAGTATGAGATTCCTTTTTGCTTGTCTTGTTGTTGTCGTGCTTTATTCCTTGGTAGAAGTTGTTTTCTTTAACAGGCTCTTTTGGGGAAGACTGTGTTTTGGGGTGTTTTCCCTAGGAGGGCTTTTTTTTGTTATTGGATTCGTTAAAAATTATCTTGCACATGACATTACATTCGTGGATGTTTCTCTTTGGATGAGTATCCTCATGAGAACACTTCTTGGCATGACCGTCATTTATCGCACATGTCTTGGGTTGGAGCAGAAAAGAGGGGTGAAAGGAATTCTCTGGCCTAGAAAGATATTTGAACATGAGATCGAGTTTTTATTTTTGGCTTTGCACATGCTTTTCTGGATCATATGGTTCTTTAACCTCTTTGAGGTTATCCGGGGTATCTTATATGTGTCTTTAGGGGTTGTTTTTTTCCTCCTACTGCAGGTAGTTTTCCTTCATAGTCTTTTCTGGGCCAAGGTAGCGTTTGTTCTGTCTGAAATAAAATTGTGCGGCTTCATTCTTATCGCGATTTTGCTGTCATTTGGCGGTTGGTTTATTCAAGCGTGGGAAGGCAGCTCCATAGATTTTTTACCATTGTTTGCAGGAATGTTTCTTTTGGGGGAAGAAGTTGTTTTTCTTTTGGTTGTTGAAGGTACTTGTCTTAGAATTGAAGGAAAATGGAACTAAGGCTTTTCATTCATTTATACTGCCCTGAATGCAACATAAGATACATTATAGGACATTGATATAGATTCAAAAGCCAACACGAAAACCAACGGAAAATCATGCGCTGCCGTTTTTCATTTTCAAAAGTCAGATGTTTCGAGCCTCGATGTTTCGAGCCTCAAGGCTCTTGGATTTCCCCTCAGCAATCGCGCCCTTGCTTTCCTCTTCCTTTTCCCCGTAGAGGGCTCGGATATTTCGGTCCAGGACCTTGACGAAGCACCGAAAGACGGCCGCCGTCAGGAAGCACCCGGCCCCTTGAAGAAGGATGGACCAGGTCACGCCGAAACGGTTCATGATCGCCCCCGCGGCGAGGCTGCCCAAGGGGGCGAATCCGGAGAAGGCCATGACGTAAAGGCTCATGACCCGCCCTCGCATCTCGTCGGAGATAAAGGATTGGAGCATCGTGTTGCAGCCCGTCGTCGAATAGACCAGTCCTCCGCCGACCAGTGCGGACATCGGTAGCAGAATCCAGCGGTTCCGCGCCAGAGCCATGAACAGGAGCCCCGTCCCCATGATGATGAGGGCAAAGAACATTCTGGCGGGAAATCCGCGAATGCTCGGGTCCGAGGCGATGCGAATGGTGGACGAGAGCGCGCCCAACCCCACACCGCCCAGGATCAGCCCGAAGAGCGAGGCATCCTCCCTCAGGACCAGTTTCACGAGGGCGGAAAACGTGACGTAGATGGGCATCCCCAAAAAGCTGACGGCGCACATCAGAAGAAGGACGATCCCGAGGTGACGGTTTTCCCCAACGTAGACGAACCCCTCCCGGATGGATCGCCCCACGCTTGTCTGAGGCGTTCCCGGAGAGCCCTGATAACGCGGCAGCCGCATGATGAAGAGCGCGTAGATGGGGGCCAGAAAGGCCAGGCCGGTCAACAGGAAGCAATACCCCTCCCCTACGGCCGCCACGATGAACCCGGCAGCGCTGGGACCGATGACGCGCGACAGGTTGAACACGGCCGAGTTCAAGGCGATCGCATTGGACAGGAAGTCGGGCCGATCGACCATCTGGCTGATGCACGCCTGCCTCGCGGGCATGTCGAAGGCGTTAATGGAGCCCAAAAGGATGCTTACCATGAGGATAATCGGATAGCTCGCCCGTTGTGACAGGGTCAGGAATCCCATGAGCAGGGCGATGAGGAGGAGCATGAACTGCGTCACCTGGATCAGGTGCTTCTTGTCGACGCGATCGACCAGGGCTCCGGAGAAAAGCCCCAGGACGAGGATCGGGATCTGACTCGCAAAATCGTTGGCGCTGGACAGGAAGGGAGAGTCCGTCAGCGACAGCACCAGCCAGACCGTCGCCATGCGCTGCATCCAGATTCCGGTCATGGACACGACCTGACTGGTCATGAACAGCCTGAAGTTGCGGGACTGAAGGGAACGGAACGTCTCCCCGGGAAACGTCATCGGGACGGGGAACCGCCAAGGGCCCCCCTGCTTCTGCCAGAGGGAGAGAGGGAGGAGAGAAAGTCCAGGGCGTTGAGGCGTGCGATCCGCTCCGCGGCCTCCTCCCCTATCCCGGAGGCGGCGAACATCCTTTCGTACCGGGACGAGTCCAGGATGGGGAAATCCGTACCCATCAGAAACTTATGGGCCAACCCCGCCCCCACGATCGTTCGCAGGACGGCGGGCTCATAGAGCCAGGGCAGAGCGGCCAGATCGTAACGGGCATTGGCCAGGTAAAGGCGCATCTCGGGCATCAGTTCGTACAGCCACAGCCCCCCGCCCAGGTGCGCGAAGACCGTCCGGACCTCAGGGTGATGCCTGCAGAAGGCAGCCGCCTCCCTGGGCCCGACATTTCCCTTGCCCGCGTATTCATGCCCGACGGGCTCCGCCGTGTGCCACAGCACGAACAGGCCGGCCTCGTGCAGGACGCCGGCCAGGCGCCAAGTCTGTTCCCTGTCGGAGATGTCGATGTTCTGCCCCTCCGGAAACAGCTCCCCGACCCCAACCAGGCCGGCATCGGCGCAGCGCAGGATCTCCTCGGAGGCCCCCCTTGCCAGAGGCGGAACGAGGCAGAGGCCGCTCAGCCTGTCGGGATGCTTCCTCACCCCCTCGATGATGTAGTCGTTGCACAGCTTACAGAGCCCCAGATCCCGAAAGGCGAAGCCGCCCACGACGGCACGCTCGACGTCGTCGCGTTCCATACGGTCCAGCAGGTCCTCGAGCGTGGCCCACCGGTGCACCCGGTTATGGGTCAGGGCGTTGAAATAGGGCTCGCGCAGGGACAGGGACTCCGCATTCCGGATGACCTCCGGAGGATACACGTGAATATGGAAATCGACGGTCTTCATTCGGATGGCCTCCCCTCTGCACCAATCGCCGGCCTCACCAGGGGACCTCATCTTTCCCCTCGATGACGGAGCGAATGGTCCTGCCGGAAAATCCCCTGCGCCGGAGTCTGCCGACGATCCGTCCCGTCTCCATCCCCCCGGCCAGCCAACTCGCTGCGAGGGCCCGGGCTTGCGCCACCTCGTCCCGGCCCTCCAGGGCGGAGACGAGGTCCCGGTGGGCTATCCCTCTCCGCGAGAGCTCGCAGGCTATTCGGTCGTCCCCCCAGCTTTCGTGTCCCTCCACGAAAAGACAGGCGTAAAGCGCATCGTCGAGGAGTCGTATCCCGCGAAATTCAGCGATCAGGGCCTCCGCCTCCTCGAGCGTGGCTCCCCACGCGGCGAGGCGCTCCCTGACCTCCCGCTCCGGACGGGGCGCACGGGAGAGGAGCCGGAAAATCCGGAGCCGATGCTCCTCCAATGAGGGCTCCTTTTTCTCCCCCATCCCCATTATCGTAGGCCGTCGCCCTCCGTCCCCGCAACGCCCAGGAAACGCCCGATGAAGTTCCTCAGGTCCTCGATCCCCGATCGGTTCTCCCCCGAGGTGATAACGGGGACGTCGACGGATATCAGGCCGCCCCGCACGTACTCCTGCAGGAGGGCACGATGCCGGCCTCTGGATATCTTGTCCGCCTTGGTGAAGACCACCAGCATCGTCCTGCCGCACTCGTTCAGCCACTCCTGGAGGGCCCGGTCATTCCCCAGGAGGCCGTGCCGGAAGTCCACGAGATGGCAGACGAGGCGCAACGTTCTCCTCCGTTCGACGTAGGCTGCGACCAACCGGGACCACTCGTTTCGCTCCGTCTTGCTCCGGGACGCGTAGCCGTATCCCGGAAGGTCGACCAGATGAAACGGCACCGAGGCCTGAACGGAGTAGAAATTGATACTGCGGGTCTTCCCCGGCGTCGCCCCCACGTGGGCCAGCCTCGTCCCCAGCAGCGCGTTGATCAGCGTCGACTTCCCGACGTTCGAGCGGCCGGCGACGGCGACCTCCGGTGTCCCCTCCGGCGGAAGCTGAGGGATGGAGAAACAGGTCGCCTCAAGAGACGCCTTCCAGAGCATCGGTTTTCTCCGGTTCGTTTTTTCCCGGTTCGGCCCTCTCCGGCCTTTCCAGCCCCTTTTCGAGGACCGTCAGGACCTCCTCGGCGTAATCGAAGCGCATCCCATCGGTATATTCCCCGGGGATCTCCTCGACGTCCACGCGATTGGCCGCGGGCAGAACGATGTGTAGGACCCCATGGCGCCGGGCGGCGAGGATCTTCTCCCGAATGCCCCCGACGGGAAGGACCTTGCCCCTCAGGGATATCTCGCCCGTCATGGCGATGCCCGGGCGGACACGGCGGCCGCTGACCGCCGACAGAATAGCCGTGGCCATCGTGATTCCGGCCGAGGGCCCGTCCTTCGGAACGGCCCCCTCGGGGACATGGATATGGATGTCCACACTCTTCCAGTCGAACTCCCCTATCCCGAGGGCCTCGCTCTCGGACCGCAGGTAGCTCACGGCCGCCCGAGCGGACTCCTGCATCACGTCGCCGAGGTTTCCGGTGAGGACCAGCTCCCCCTTTCCCCTCATCGTCACGGCCTCGATGAGCAGGACGTCGCCTCCCGCCTCCGTCCAAGCCAGGCCGACGACGTTCCCCCTCTCGGGGGCCTTCGGAACGGAAAGGTCATAGAGCTTCGGGGGCCCCAGGTAGTCCTTGAGGTCCCCTACCCTGATCCCCACCGGAAGGGCGAGGGGCTCGGACTTGTCTTTGGCCTCGACGAGACGGCGCGTAATCTTGCGCGCCACCGTCGATAAGGCGCGGTCCAGCCCACGGACGCCGGCCTCGCGCGTGTAGGAGGCGATCACCTTTTTGACCACGGGGACCGGGATCTTCACCTCGGACCGCTCCAGACCGTGCTCCTTCAAGATCCTCGGGACGAGGTAGCGCATCGCGATCTGCAGCTTCTCCTCGGCGAGGTATCCCGAAAGGGGGATCACCTCCATGCGGTCCAGAAGGGGCCTGGGAATCGTATGGGTGACGTTGGCCGTGGTGATGAAGAGCACCTCGCTCAGGTCGAAGGGAACCTCGAGGTAGTGATCGGTGAAGGCGCTGTTCTGCTGCGGGTCCAGGACCTCCAGGAGAGCGGAGGCCGGGTCGCCCCGAAAATCGTTCCCCAGCTTGTCGATCTCGTCCAGCAGGACGACGGGGTTGCAGCTGCCCGCCCTCGCCAGCTTCTGGATGATCCGACCGGGAAGGGACCCGATATAGGTCCGACGGTGCCCTCGGATCTCGGCCTCGTCCCTGACGCCCCCCAGGGAGACGTTGACGAAGCGCCGGTTCAGCGAGTCCGCGATGGAGCGTCCCAAAGAGGTCTTCCCAACCCCCGGAGGGCCGACGAAGCAGATAATCTGTCCCTTCATGTCCGTCCCGGCGCGCCGCCGGACGGCCAGGAACTCCAGGACGCGGTCCTTCACCTTGCGCATGCCGTAATGGTCTCGGTCGAGGATTTTCTCCGCCCTGGCGATGTTCTCGTTCTCCTCGGTCCTCAGGCCCCATGGCATGTCCAGGAGCCAGTCCAGGTAGCTGCGGACCACGGCGGCCTCCGGCGAGAGTGGGGACATCCTGGAGAGCCGGGCTATTTCCCGCTTCGCCTTGTCCCGCGCCTCGTCGCTCATCAGGGAGGCGTCCACCCGCTCCGCGTAGCGAAGCTCCTCCTCCCCGTCCTGCCCCTGGCCGAGCTCGTTCTGAATGATGCGCAGCTGCTCCCGCAGGTAGTATTCCTTCTGCTGCTTGTCGACGACGGAGCGCACGCGGTCCTGGATGTCGTGCTCCAGCTCCAGGATGTCTATCTCCTCCGTCAGGAGACGCAGCAGGAGGGACAGGGCCTCCTCCACGTCCTGGATCTCCAGGAGGGCCTGACGATCCTCCAGCTTAGCGGATATGTGCGAGCCGATCAGGTTGATGAGCTGCCCCAGGTCGTCCAGCTCCGCGATGGAGGCCATCACCTCGTTCGGGATGCGGGGCTGCAGGGTGTTGTAGCGCTCGAAGCTGCCGAGGACGCGCCGCCTCCAGGGCTCCAGTTTTGCCGATTCCGCCTGGATCCAGGGCATGGGGAGCACGTGCGCCGTCAGGATGTCCTTGTCCAGTTGGTATTCCCGAACCCTCATCCGGGCTATGCCCTCGACCAGGACCTTGGTCGTCCCGTCCGGGACGCGCACCACCTGGAGGATGTTGCAGAGGGTCCCCACCTTATAAAGGTCGCCGATCTCCGGGTCCTCGGTCCCGTTGTCCGTCTGGGCCGCCACGAAGACCTTCTTGTCCTGGAGGAGGGCGGATTCCATAGCCCGTATGGATCGGGGGCGCCCCACGAAGAGGGGCATGATGATCCCCGGAAAGAGGACCATGTCCCGGACGGGAAGAACGGGGCAGAGTCCCTCCTCCGGGGTCTCCGGATCCTGGGAGGCTACGACCGCAATCCTCGTCGCCACCTCAGGCAACCTCCCTGGCCTCTCGCCTGGCCTCTCGGAAGAGGCTTTCGAGCGGGACTTTCCGATCGACGAAATCCGCCGTGATCGAGAGGTCGCTCACCTTGCCCTCCATCGAGGGCAGCTCGTAGAGCACGTCCAGCATCAGGTTCTCCATGATGGAACGCAGCCCGCGGGCCCCCGTCTTCTTCTTGACGGCGAGCTGGGCGATCCGGGCAAGGGCCTCGGGAGTGAATTCCAGGCGCACGCCCTCCATGGACAGGATCTTCTGGTACTGCTTCACCAGGGCGTTGCGGGGCTCCTGCAGGATGCGGACGAAGGCCGCCTCGTCGAGCTCCTCGAGGGCCACCAGGACGGGAATGCGCCCGACCAGCTCCGGGATGAAGCCGAAGGCCATGAGGTCCTCAGGCTGAATCTTGCGCACGATGTCGTAGCGCTTCTCCGAGGTGCGCACGGAGAGCTCCCCTCCAAAGCCCAGGGAACGCTGAAGCTCACGCCGCGCCACGATGTTCTCTATCCCCTCGAAGGCCCCTCCGCAGATGAAGAGGATGTTCTCCGTGTTCATCTGGATGAAGTCCTGATGAGGGTGCTTGCGCCCGCCCTTCGGCGGGATGTTGGCGACGGTCCCCTCGAGGATCTTGAGCAGGGCCTGCTGGACTCCCTCCCCGGAGACATCCCGCGTGATGGAGGCGGACTCCGATTTGCGCGCGATTTTGTCTATCTCGTCCAGGTAGATGATGCCCCTCTCCGCGGAGGGCAAGTCGTAATCCGCCGCCTGGAGGAGGCGCACCAGGATGTTCTCGACGTCCTCCCCCACATATCCGGCCTCGGTCAGGGTCGTCGCGTCCGCGATCGCGAAGGGGACGTTGAGCTTGCGGGCCAGGGTCTGGGCTATCAGAGTCTTTCCGGACCCCGTCGGGCCCAGCAGCAGGACGTTGCTCTTCTGGAGATCGATATCCCCATTGCGCAGCTCGATGTTGTTCCGCACCCTCTGATAATGGCTGTAGACGGCCACGGAGACCACCCTCTTGGCCAGGGACTGCCCCACGACGAACTGATCCAGGAACTCCTTCAGCTCTCGGGGTTTCACCGGGAAAAGCGCCGACGGCGCCTCCTTCGTCTCCTCCTCCCGCACCGGGGGCCGGTCCTTTTCCTCATGCGGCACCTCCCCTTTTTCGTTCTCGAGGAGAATGTTGCAGAGCTCCACGCACTCGTTGCAGATCCAGGCTCCATGGCCGGCGATCAGGCGATAGACCTCGCCTTGGGACTTCCCGCAGAACGAGCAGTGAATATCCTTCCGTTCAAATCCGTTTCCGTTGATCCTGTCCAAAGTGAAACGACCTCCAGAAAACGCATTAAGGGGACAGCAGAGTCCATCCCCTTAAAACGCCTCATATTCATGGTTTAGGGCCGGCAGGGCGCCAGGGTTACCGCGAGTCGATGATGCGGTCGATCAGGCCGTACTGCAGGGCCTCCTCCGCCGTCATGAAGTTGTCCCGTTCCGTGTCCCGCGCGACGTCCTCGATGTCTCGGCCCGTCCGGGCGGCCAGGATGCGGTTCAGACGTTCCCGCGTCTTCAGGATATTGCGCGCATGGATCTCGATATCGGTGGCCTGCCCGCGGGTTCCGCCGGAGGGCTGATGGATCATGATCTCCGCGTTCGGCAGCGCCAGGCGCTTCCCCTTGGCCCCGCTGGACAGAAGCACCGCCGCCATGCTCGCCGCCAGCCCAACGCAGATCGTCGAGACCGGGCTCTTGATGTACTGCATCGTATCATAAATGGCCAGACCGGCGGTCACGCTGCCCCCGGGACTGTTGATGTAGAGATGGATGTCCTTCTCCGGGTCCTCGCTCTCCAGAAAGAGCAGCTGAGCGATGATGGAGTTCGCGACCCCATCCTCCACCTCCGTCCCCAGGAAGACAATACGATCCTTGAGGAGCCGGCTGTAGATGTCGTAGCTCCGCTCTCCCCGCCCCGTCTGCTCAATGACGTAAGGAACGTAGTAGGACATGGGGAGCCTCTACCGCTCCTCGGCCTTGTCCGCCGAGGGGGCCTCCGCCTGCGGAGCCGACAGCTCGTCCACGTCCCGGACCTTGACGAGGGTCATGAGGAGATCCGTAATCTTGGAGTAGCGAAGGTCGTCCACGACTCCGGCCATGAACTTCCGGTCCTTGTGGAACAGGCCCAGCAGCCTGTTGCGATCGATGCCGTAAATAGCCGCGCGTCGGTCCACCTCCGCCTCGAAGTCCTCCTTGGAGACCTCCACATCATATTTTTTACCGATGGCGTCCAGGACAAGCATATTTCGGACCATCTCGACGGCCCTGGAACGGATGATCCCCTCGTAACGGGCTTCCTCCTCCCCCTTTAGGTTGAGGAGCTCCTTCATCCCCATGTTGAAATGCCGCCGTGCGTCCTCGTCGTCCCTTTTCTTCAGAAGCTCAGCTTGACGCTCCACCAGGCTTTCGGGGACCTCCACCTTAGACCGTTTCGAGACCTCGTCCACGGCACGACCAGCGGCATCGGCCTCGTTCTCCCGCTTCATCCGGGTCAGGAGGTCGTCCCCGATCTTCCGGCGGAAGGCCTCCTCCGTCGCTATTTCCGTATCCTCTCCGAACAGGCTCTTGAAGAACGCGGCGTCGAGATCCGGAAGGATACGGGCATTGACGGTCTCGAGGGTCATCGTATAATGCACGCGCTTGCCCGCCACCGAGCCGTATCGGTAATTGGGCTCGACGTCGAACTCCATCTCCGCGGTCTCGCCGGCGGCCCTGCCCATCAGTGCGGAACGGACCTCATCGCGGATATCCTCGTCGGAGAGGTCGATCTCGTCCTTCTGAGGCTCGCCCTCCTCGGAGGGTGCATCGTCCAGGACGCGGGTGACGAAGTTCACGGCGACGACATCCTCCTTCCCGGCCGGGCGCTCGACCGGCTCCAGGCGGGAATGCCGTTTGCGGATATCGAGAACCAGGGCGTTCACCATGTCGTCCGTAACCTTGGAGTTCAGCCGTTCGACCTCTATCTCCTCAAGGGCCGGCAACTCCGTCTCCGGCATGACCTCCAGGGTGAGCTCGCAGGTCACGGGTTCCCCCTCATGGATGTCGTCGATATGGATGGACGGGTCGGAGATCGTCTCCAGGTCGTAGTCCTCGATGACCTGCTGCAGAGCTCCGGGGAGGATCTTCTCCAGGGCCTCGTTGTAAAGCGTCTGGCGTCCGACGCGCATCTCTATCACCCTGCGCGGAGCGCGCCCCTTACGGAACCCTGGGATGTTCGTGTTCCGGGAGATCTCGCCCAGCGCCTCGGCAAGCCCCTTGGAAAACTCGGCCGCCTCGAACTCGACCTTGACCCTGACGACATTCTTCTCCTGCCCCAGCAACTCCGTCTTCATCTCTCAAACCCCTTTCGAGCTTTCAAACGCGCGTATTATACCATTGAACTCATTTGAGCGGGCACTGAAAACAGCCGGGCGGCACGCTTTCAGTCGGCCACAAATCCGTCTTTCGAGGGGCCGCGCTTTCGGGGGCTCTGTGCTAGAATGAATGCGCCGTAATCCCAACGAAATTCGCGATCGTTCAGGTTCCGCGTTCCGTGAGGTCTCGATTCACGGGGCCTCTGAATCTTCAATTGAAGTCTGGTGAAGTCTGGAACCTGACAATCTGGGATCTTCAAGTACGAAATCTTCGAGGAGGAGACAGATCATGCCTATGCAGATAGGATTGGACGAATTGCTTTCCATGCTGCTGGCCCGCGTGGACGGGCTCGCCATGGACTCGGAAAATCAGAAGAGCCGCTTCAACATCATGTTTCGGATCCTTTACAAGAAAGGTATCTTTTCCGAGGCGGACGTCCTCGATGCGGTCCGTGAGGAGCACCGAATCCTCAAGGAGCTTGGGATGCTGGAGAAGATGCCCGAGGAGGAGGCCATCCGATCCGCGGCCGACGCCCTGATGCTCTGGATCAAGGGGGATGTGGCGGCCATCCGCAAGTCCCTGGAGGAGTACGACAGACGCCTTCAGGAGGCCATGAGCAAACAGCAGAAGCCGAAGATCGACGTCGCCTCCGCGGCGGTCCTGAATCAGCTGGACCGCATGGGAGGGGGCCCTCAGGGTGGGAAAAAGCTCATTCTCTAAAATTTCGTCCTCACCTGGACGCTCGCCGCGCCAATGTCCCATCCTCTTCTCACGGTGATACGGTTATGGAGCCGGACGGCAGGCCACGGATTTCTCGTGGCCTTGCTCGATGTCCTTTTCCTCTCCCTCGCCGTCTATCTCGGATACGCCATACGCCTCAGCCTCTTCATCCCGGAACTGTACCTCTCCGACTGCTTCCGCGCCGCCCTGGCGTTCTCGGCGTCCGGCGCGGCCGTGTTCGTCCTGGGAGGGCAGTACAGGATTCTCTGGACGCAGGCGGGGTTCGAGGACTATCTCCGCTTTACAAAACTCTACGTCCTGGCGGCCCTCCTCTTCTTCTTCACGAATTTCGTCTGGCGCTTCGCCCTGCTTCCCAGGACCACGCTTGCAATCCTGCTCTTCTCGGGATTTTTCTTCTGTAGCGGGCTCCGGGTCTCCTGGCGACTGGCTCACGAGCCCTCCCCGGCTCAGTCCTCCCGGCAGAGGACCCTCATCGTGGGGGCCGGCGAGGCCGGCATCCTGCTGGCGCGGGACCTGCTCCGAAATTCCGGGGACCTCCTCCCGGTGGCCTTCGTGGACGACGATCCCCAGAAGATCGGCAAGCGGGTCGCCGGGCTCGACGTCGTCGGGGACACGGAGCATCTGACGGAGATCGTCCGCTATCAGAACATCAGGGTTGTCCTGATAGCCATTCCCTCCGCGCTCGGAAGGAAGATTCGCTCCCTTTACGACCGTTTGGCCCCGCTGGGGGTCGAGGTTCGCATCCTCCCCAGCCTTCGGGAACTCGCCGGTGGGTACATCTCCGTCAACCGGCTCCGCAGCGTCAAACTGGAGGACCTTCTGGGCCGGGACCCCGTGACGATCGACCTGCAGGCGATCTCCGGCTACCTCCAGGGCCGCAGCGTCCTCGTGACGGGGGCGGGCGGTTCCATCGGCAGCGAAATCGTGCGGCAGGTCCTCCGAAACGAGCCCAGGGAGCTCCTCCTTCTGGGGCACGGCGAGCAGTCCATCTACCTTTTAATGGAGGCGCTGCAGCGGGAGGACCCCGGCGTTCCACTGCACCCGATCATAGCGGATGTGGCCGACGAGACGGCGGTCGATGACCTGTTCCGGCACTGGAGGCCTCAGGTGGTCTTTCACGCCGCGGCGCATAAGCACGTCCCGCTCATGGAGTCCTGTCCGCGGGAGGCGATGCGGGTCAACGCAATCGGGACCCGCACCGTCGCACGGGCCGCGGGCCGCGTGGGGGCGGAGCGCATGGTCCTGATCTCCACGGATAAAGCGGTCAACCCGTCGAGCGTCATGGGGGCCACGAAACGGCTGGCGGAGAAGCTCCTGGATCAGGAGCAGCGGAACTATCCCTCAACCGCCTTCATGGCCGTAAGGTTTGGCAACGTCTTGGGCAGCCGGGGAAGCGTCATCCCAAAGTTCGAGCTCCAGATCGCCGCAGGGGGGCCCGTCACCGTCACGGCCCCACGGATGAAGCGCTACTTCATGCTGATTCCGGAGGCCGTAAGCCTGGTCATACAGGCTGGGGCCATGGGCAAGGGGGGGGAGCTCTTCGTCCTGGACATGGGGGAACCCGTCGTCATCACCGAGATGGCCGAGCTTTTGATCCGCCTTCATGGATACGAGCCCTACCGGGACATCCCTATCGTCTTCACCGGAATAAGGCCCGGCGAAAAACTCGAGGAAGAACTTTTTTACGAGCCATCCTCCGTGCATCCAACGTCGCACCCCAAGGTGTTTACGGCTCATCTGAGGGCTGCACAGCACTCCGAGGCGGAGCTGAACGATCGGCTGGAGCGCAGCATGGCCCACCCGGAGTCTGCGCTTTCCCTTCTGTGCGGGATGGTGCCGGAGTATGCTCCGCGATCAGGCGTCGTTTCGCCTCACGGGTCATCCTCTTGATCCGGAACTCGCGGCTCATCGCCTTCTCGCGGCTCGGGCACTCCTCGCAATAGGCCAGGACCACGGGGCGCCGGGAACGCGTATACCGGGCCCCGGTTCCCGCATTGTGTCTGCTCAGGCGTTTTTCCGGATCGGTCGTCCATCCCGTGTAGAGCGATCCGTCGCGGCAGCGGACGATGTAGACGTAGAAGGGCAAGGGAATTCCGCCTCAGATCTTCCTGGTCATAACCGGAGCGCCGTTCGCAAAGAGCACGGACATCGCCCCCTCCAGGCCGCCGTGGTCCAGAAGGTGGGTCAGGAGGATGTTCAGCCCGATGAGGATCAGCAGCACACCACCGATCAGCTCCACGCGCCTGCCGAAGCGGCATCCGACAAAGCGCCCGATGTAGATGCCCAGGACGCAGGTCAGGGCCGTAAACACCCCCGCCAGAAGGGCCAAAGTGAGGACTGGCTTATTCACGAGGGCAAAGCCCGCCCCCACGACGAAGGCGTCAATAGACGTGGCCAGGGCCAGGGAGAACAGGGCCCCCGGAGAAGCTGTCGCGTCCCCATCGCAGAGGTTCGAGGGCCCCAGGGCGTTGCGGATCATGCCCCCTCCCACGAAGGCCAGGAGCCCGAAGGCCAGCCAGTGGTCGAGCGCGGTCATCAGCCCCGCGGACCATTCCCCCGCCACCCATCCGCCCAGGGGCATGAGGAACTGAAACAGGCCGCAGGCCCCTCCCATGCGAAGGGACGCCCTTCCAAAACGCCCCGGAATGCAGGCCCCCATACAGACGGAGACGGCAAATGCGTCTAGGGCCAGGGAAAATCCCGATACGGCCGACTCCCAATCCAATCCCTCTCCCAATCCATCCTCTCCGCCTTCCTGAAAAAACAAAAAAATGGAGCGTCGGAGGAAAGAGCATGCCCAACGCCCCGGATTTTGCCTCGAATGCAACTCCCTGCCCTTATTCCATCAGGAGTTTGCTTCCACCGATGAGATACTCCATCCCCGACCAGACCGTCAGCGCCGTGGCAATCCACATCAGGGCCATGCCGCCCGGTATCTTCAGGATCAGCATCGTGAGCGCAACTATTTGGAAGACCGTTTTGATCTTCCCCCCCCGTGACGCCGCAATGACGACGCCCTCCGCTGCGGCGACGAGACGCAGCCCCGTGACGACGAACTCCCGGGTGATGATGACCAGCACGATCCAGGCGGGAATGCGGTGCAGCTCCACCAGGGCGATCATGGCCGCTATGACCAGCACCTTGTCGGCAAGGGGATCGATGAACTTCCCCAGGGTCGTCACCAGACGATGCCTGCGCGCGATATAGCCGTCGAAGGAATCCGTCAGGGCCGCGGCCACGAAGACGGCGCCGGCGAGGACATCCCCCCAGGCCGGAGGGTCCTCCATCAAAAAGCCCGGAAGCGGAACCGTTCCACCGATGCGCACCGATAGAAACAACAGCACGATGGGGGCCAGAAAGACACGCACCAGGCTGAGCGTGTTGGGCAGGTTCAGGGCCTTTGCACTCAAAATCGGATCACACCTCCAAAACTTTGCCGCCCCAGACAAGGGCGCGGCGCCGCAGGACGAGCATTTTCATAATTTAAGATTATAGTCGCCGGATTGTCAATTCTTCGGGGGAACGTGGGTTAAAATAGCGTGTCCCAGGATTTTGCAAACGCCGTCCAAAACTTACGGGCCGGAGCCGTCAGAACGAGTTCGGGAAGCTCCTCGAACGGGACGAACCTCCACCCGCCGTCCACACTCCCCGCCGGGGCCGGCGGGGCGAAAACCTCGGCGGCCACGACCCAGGCCCTCACCTGGTGAGTCGTAAAGGAGAAGGCGACCTGTCCGACGTCCCGGCGCGAGGCGTAGGAGAACCCCCAAGGCCGCGCCCATCCTTGAAAATCGGAATCGAAGTCCTCGGTCTCCCGCTCGAACCAGGGCAGCTCCCACATGGAGGCCCAAAGCCCCCGGTCGGGACGGCGGCGCATCAGGCAGGCCCCTTCGCGGAGTCCCACCAGGCCCCAGGCCTCGATCCTGCGAATATCGGCACGCGGTTTGGGAAGCGGCCGACCGAGGGGAGCGCCCTGCCTCGACGAAAGGCAATGCGCCTCCATGGGACACATTGGGCAGTTCGCAGCATGGGGCGTACAGATGGTCGCCCCTAAGTCCATTAGCCCCTGATTTAGGTCCCTGGCGCGGCCCTTCGGGATCATGCGGGCAACGGCCTCCGCGACACGTCTCCTGAGCGCTCCGCTCCCCGCGGGAAGGGGGATGTCGCACAGGCGCGCGACTACGCGCTCGGCATTTCCATCCACCGCCGGGACGGGAAGGTTATAGGCCACGCTCACGACGGCCCCGGCGGTGTAGGGCCCTATTCCAGGATAGGAGCGCAGCCGTCCCACATCGGCGGGAGGGAGATGAAGCCCCTCCTTCACCATCGTCCTTGCCGCGTTCAGCAGGTTACGGCAGCGGGAATAGTAGCCGAGCCCCTCCCAGAGCTTGAGGACCTCCGATTCGTCTGCGCCCGCCAAAGACACGAGATCCGGATAGGCCGCCATCCACCGCTCGAAGTAGGGCAGCACCGTCTCGACCCGAGTCTGCTGAAGCATGAACTCCGAGACCAGCACCCTATAGGGGTCGTAATCCTCGCGCCAGGGCAGCCTGCGGGCGTGAGCCGAAAACCAGTCCGACAACAGCCGGCCGCAGAGCGCCTCGCGTTCACCCGGAAGGGAACGGTAACGGTCCAAGGTGAAAGCATGCCTTTCCCTCGAGGCCCCTCCGCGGGTCACCGAACGTATTTCCAGGTATCCCCGTCCAATGGACGGGGAGGCTTTCCAGTCGCGACACGAAGCTCCCGATCCGTGATCTCTATAGTCCGGAGGACGAGGGGAACTCCCAGCTTATCGAAATCCGCCGGGGGGTTGATCTCCTGTATTTTACTCCGAATGGCCTGAGTCTGTTCGTCGTTGTTGATCTGGACCTCCGGGTTTGCCAGCCAGATCTGTTTGCCGCGGCGCAGTTCGAGGCCCGTCGTAATTTTAAAGACGGCCCGCATCCCGCCGTTGACCCGGTAGGTCCCCTCGAGCAGGATCTTTCCTGGCCTGAAGTTCACGGACAAGTCCCTCCATTGATCGTCCCCCTGGGTTCGGGAGAAGAGGGCGAGGGCTTCCCGCGCCGTACTCTCCCTCAGAAGCAGCTCCGCATTGAACAGCCCCTGCCACTTCGACGGGCGAAAGGTCTCGAGGTTCTCTACGTCCCACTGCGCGGGCGGCGTCAGGCGGACCAGGGCGCCGGAGAGCGAGAATCGGTCCAGGCGGTAGTCGGTCCCCGCGGAGAGGCCTACGACGTCGAGGTACAGCCCGGATATCTCCCCGTTCTCCTTGGGGCCGTCCACAAACGTGACGGTCATCGACTCGGGGTCCAGGGCCTTCGCCAGAGCCTTGACGAACTTCGCCTGGTCCGTGGTGGCCTTGAAGTCCCCCCTCACCTCCTGGACCGAGGACGACGCAAAGGAAACCCCGCCGAGACAAAACGAGAACAGCAGCAATGACAAGGAAAACGTTCGCAGCATCAAGAACCTCTCCTTCAACAGTCGAATGGACGAACTGCCCCTGAGCACCAAGCGGAAAGACATCGAGCCCCGCGCCGACTCCATCATATCAGATAATATGTGACCCACGATTGCAACGACGTGGACTTATTCAACGACAGAAGCGGACAAAGGACCCAAGTTTGAAACGGCCTCACATGACCGGAAGGCCGTTTTCGTAGAGGCCCGCCTCCGTCAGCACCCGTGGGACGGTTCTGTCATGGGGCTCCATTGGGATGGAGTCCCGAACGAGGCGCTCCGGGCAGACCAGTATCGCCGTGCCGCGGTACTCCGAGAGGAAACGGTCATAAAAGCCGCCCCCCTTCCCCAGCCTGAGGCCGGAATGGCTGCAGCTCAGGCAGGGGA
>NZ_CAUUWA010000041.1 GCF_963548695.1 uncultured Fretibacterium sp. | reverse complement strand
GTTTGCGGACGGGACGAAGTGGAGTCCCGAGGACGTGGCGTCCCGAGCGGTGACCCGAGGTACGAGCACGAATGCGGTGGCTTCCGCCGAACCCTCGAGCGCTCCTGCAGCTCCGGAGGCGTTTTCCGCCGTGTCACCTTCCTCTGCGATGTCTGAATCCGAGGCTGGGGTGCTCTCGGAGTCAGAGGCCGAGGAGTCGCTTGTCGTTCTCTCCACGCCGTCGTTCGTGTCCGAGCTGAGCGATGGGACACTTGGAGGCTGGGTCGGCAGCCCGTCCCTTGCGGCGGTGTCCTCCGAGCCCTCCGCTCCTGCGGATTTCGAGGTTGCCCGGCTGGGCATGGACGTAGCCCTGGCGGGCCTGAGCTTCGGGATGCCAAGCTGTGGCCTGGTCTGCGATACCTTCCTGTCCGGCTCCTTCGGCACGGATACCGTGAAGCTTTCCGTATCGGCGGAGGATAGTCTGAACAAGCATTTCGAAAGGGGAGCTCGACATGCCGAGTTGTCCGGGAGCGCGTAAGGGGTTGTCTTAATGGGCGGATTAACGGGAGGTCCCAGTTTTTTGGGCGCCGATCCGAGAGGCGAAGGAGCGGGGTCGAAGGGCCCCGCTTTTCGCGGCTCTGCTGTCACGAAAAGATTTCACTTGAAAAGATATTTCTGTGTGGCTCTGCTTTCGATCGTGCTTGTGTCTCTTCTCTTCAGTATTTCCTGGGCGTCGGAAAAATTGATTGTCACGGCAATGGGAAGTATTGAGTCCTTTGGAGACGTCCGCTTGTCCGAGATCCTGGAAATTGCGTCGAGGGGCAACCCCAACATTGCAGCGGCAAAGGAGAAGGTTACCCAGGCGCGGGAGGACGCCCGCAGTGCGGCGGCGGCGATGGGGCCGACCGTCAGCATCGGTGCTTTGGCCCGGTACGAGACTGATCGGAATGTTTACAACGCCTCGCTGAACCTGATCCAGACCCTCTATGCCGGAGGGAGTCTAAGGGCAAACCGCCGCGCGGCGGAGCTGGCGCTCTCGGCCGTCAAATCGGAGAGTGCCAGGACGTACCAGGAGGTTTTGAACGAGGTTCGAGTCCGCTATTATGATTGCCTGCGAGCTGGGGCGAAGGTTCGGGTGGCCAACGAGGCCCTGAGGCTTGCAAAAGAACACAAACATCATGCCGAGCGGCTTTTCGGGCGAGGGATGATCCCGAAAGGGGATGTCCTTCACGTGGAGGTTTCCGTCAATCAGAGCGAGCTGGAGCTGGTCTCCACAAGGAGCGATTTCGACGTGAGCTGGGCAGCGCTGGAGCACGCGGTGGGATCGAAGCTGGAGAAGGGTGGTGTCCTGGATGCTCTGGGGACGAGTGACGAACCCGTTCCTCCGACTGGCGACATCTCCGGCGATATTGTTGCTGCGGCTTTGGCGCAGCGTCCCGAGTTGACCGCCTACCGTTTTTACGGGGAACGGGCCGCTCAGCTCGTCAAGGCCGCGTCGGGGCAGAGGCGGCCTAAGGTAACTCTGTCCGGACGTTTGAATTCGGACCGTGACGATCGCTCCTGGTCCAATGATCGCTGGTATGTTCAGCTCGAGGCGCAGTGGGCGCTGTACGATGGAGGGGCCGGAGCGGCGGCTGTCCGCAAGGCGAAGGCGGCGGCGCGAGAGCTGTTGTACGTCCTGGAGAACCTCTCGTCCCAGGTGAGGCAGGAGGCGATTCAGGCGGAGATAAGGCTGCGTTCGGCACGAGAACGTTTCGAGCTGGCAAAAAAACAGATGGAGACGGCGCAGGAGGACTATCGGATGGCCTTTCGCCGTTACGAGGCCCGATTGGGTTCGAACATCGATGTCCTGGATGCGAAACGGGCGCTGGTCCGAAGCCGAACCGAGTACGTCGATGCGGTTTACGATATCGCCGCGGCTCGGTCCCATCTGATCTACGCAACGGGCGGGGACCTGCCGCCGGAGTCGTTTTTGGGGGAACGCAGCAGAAATCGGCGGAGGCGATAATCCAGGTACCCGTAACATCCAGGCCAATTATATCGACTCATCTCTCTATTGTATTCGTTTCTTCTCCAAATGCTCTATCTTGCTTC
The DNA here is from genome assembly GCF_963548695.1 of uncultured Fretibacterium sp. NCBI lineage: Bacteria > Thermotogati > Synergistota > Synergistia > Synergistales > Aminobacteriaceae > Fretibacterium > uncultured Fretibacterium sp. The sequence goes on along the minus strand of NZ_CAUUWA010000041.1, from coordinate 19,036 downwards.
TGGGGAGCAATATATGGCTCGACGCTTCCCTCTTACTCGAACACAAACTTACGCGAACACAAACTCACGCGAACATAAATTGCGGGTTTGACGCTCCCCGCGGTTTGGGGTAGTGTTATCATTGTTAGGATATCAATGGAGGTGTTGGGGAATGAAAATTGCCGTTGGATGCGACCATGCCGGCTACGTCCTGAAGCTCATGGCGATGGACCACCTTGTGCTGCGCCCGGAGGTCCGGCTGCAGGACTTCGGGACCTATTCGGAGGAGCGGGTGGACTATCCCGATATTGCGTTCGATACGGCCAGGGCCGTCTCGGAGGGAAAGGCCGACTGCGGGGTGCTTTTCTGTGGGACGGGGATCGGCATGGCCATAGCGGCGAACAAGATAAAGGGCATACGGGCCGCGGCCTGCAACGACGTCGAGAGCGCGCGCATGGCGAGGGCCCACAACAACCTCAACGTGCTTACCCTGGGGGGGAGGGTCCTGGAACCCAAGCAGGCCTTCGCCATTCTGGACGCGTGGCTGGAGACCCCATTCGAGGGAGGGCGTCACCTCGCGCGCATCAACAAGATCGCTGCGGGAGAGGTCGCGGACTTCTGCACCGGGCTCTCCTCCGGCGGCCGCGTGGTCGTGTTCAATCACCCCCTTGTCCAGCACAAGGTGGGCATCATCCGAAGCAGGGACACCAGCGTCAAGGAGTTCCGCGAGCTGCTGCAGGAGATCGCCGGGCTGATGGTCTACGAGATCACCCGTAACCTCCCCCTGACCGATGTCGAGGTTGAGACGCCCTTGGCGGTGACGAGGGCGCGGACCCTGGAGGGCAAGAAGCTGGCCATCGTCCCCGTCCTGAGGGCCGGCCTCGGCATGGTGGACGGCATCCTCCAGCTGGTCCCCAACGCCAAGGTGGGGCACATCGGCCTCTACAGGGATCCCGAGACGCTGAATCCGGTGGAATACTACTGCAAGCTGCCGCAGGACATCGAGGAACGCGAGATATTCGTCCTTGACCCCATGCTGGCGACGGGGGGATCCGCCGCGGCAGCCATCTCCCTTGTAAAGCAGCGTGGTGGGCAGAAGGTGTCCCTGGTGTGCCTCATCGCTGCACCCGAGGGGATCGAGCGCGTCCACAGGGAGCACCCGGAGGCCGATATCTTCATCGCGGCCCTGGACAGCCACCTGAACGACCACGGCTATATCGTCCCCGGGCTCGGCGACGCGGGGGACCGCCTGTACGGGACCAAGTAGGGGGCTGCCCTCCTTGATCGATGCCGGACTTTTTCTGCTGGGGCTCGGGGGCTTTTTCTGGGGCGGCCTGGCTACGCCGCTCTCTATTCGCTTGGCCCGCAGTTACCGGATTCTCGACCTGCCCGATGCTCGGAAGATCCACACGGGCCAGATGCCCCGCGGCGCCGGGCTGGTGCTCTGGACGGGGTATCTCCTGTGGGCGCTCTACGCGGTGGCGGAAGCGCCCTCCGTGCGTTTCACCGCGCTCGGGGCCACGATCGTCTTTCTCATCGGCTATATCGACGACATGCGCTCGCTGAGCCCGTTCCTGAGGCTGGGGCTCCATCTCCTGAGCTCGGCTCTGGCGGTCCTGCCGCTGGGGTTGCCCCCTCTGACGGCCTTTGCGTGCGCCGTCTGGATTGCGGGGGTCACGAGCGCCTATAATCTGATCGATGGGGTCAATGGGTTGTGCATCTCCCTTTTCATCGCCTCGTCGGCGGGGCTGGCCTTTCTGGGGGCCACCCCGGTCGGGGTGGTCATGGCGGCGGCGGCGCTGGGGGTCCTGTGCTGGAACTTTCCCCGTGCCCGGACCTTTCTGGGGGATGGGGGCAGCACCCTGCTGGGCTATCTCTTCTCCGCCCATTTTCTGACCGCCGCGGCTCCGACGCTTCGGGGAGTCGGACTGAACGAGCTGGTCCTGCTGCTCCTGCTGTTCGGCGGGATGCCCGTTCTGGACACGATGATCGCCTTTAGCCGGCGCATCCTGATGGGCCGGTCCCCGTTCTATCCCGACAAGGGACACCTGCACCACCGTCTGATGGGGCTTACGGGCTCTCCCCTCTGGGCCGTCGTCTGCCTGGTGCTGATGCAGTCGGCGTCCCTGGCGGGCGGGCTTATGGTCTACGCGCGCCTCTCCTGACGACTTCCCGTGGAGGACATGGATTGGAAGAGATGAACTGGAGGACATGGACAACGGCGAACGAAGGAGGCGGGGGCGCTTCATGCATAGGATAGCCTGTGTCGTCGGGACCCGGCCGGAGGCCATCAAGATGGCGCCGCTCGTGCGGCTGCTGAAGGAGGATGGGCGCTTTGTCGTGACGGTCCTGGCCAGCGGGCAGCACACCGACATGCTGCAGCAGGCTCTGGCCCATTTCCGAATCGCGGCGGACGTCAACCTGAACGTCATGAGGGAACGCCAGACCCTCGATCACGTGACCTCGGCGGTTCTGCTGGGGGTCGGCGCCTTCCTGGACGGGAGCCCGCAGGACATGCTGCTGGTGCACGGGGACACGACGACGACGCTCGGGGCCGCCCTGGCGGGCTTCTACCGCGGCGTCCCGGTCGGGCATGTCGAGGCGGGGCTGCGCAGTCACAACATGGCCCTTCCCTTCCCGGAGGAGGCCAATCGGGTGCTCGCCGACCGGCTGGCCTCCCTTTTCTTCGCTCCGACCCCGGGAGATGCGGAGAACCTGAGGCGCGAGGGGGTGTCCGAGGAACGAATCTTCGTGACGGGCAATACCGTCATCGATGCGCTCCTTTGGACGCTCGGAAACCTCGGCCGGGCGGAGGTCCTGGACGGGGTCCCCGAGGACGGTCCCCTCGTATTGATGACGGCGCATCGAAGGGAATCGTGGGGGGAGCCCCTGGCCCGTATATGCAGGGGAGTGGCCGCCCTCGTCGAGGCGCATCCCGAGGTGCGGGTGCTGGCGCCCCTCCACAAGAACCCGGCCGTCCGCGAGGTCGTCCGCAGGGAGCTTGGGGGCTTCTCCCGGGTGATCCTCACGGAGCCCCTGTCGTATCCCGACTTCGTCTCGGTCATGAACCGGAGCCTCTTCATCGTGAGCGACAGCGGGGGGATCCAGGAGGAGGCCTCCGCGCTCCGGAAGCCCGTGTTGATCCTTCGGGACCTCTCGGAGCGTCCCGAGGCCATCGCCTCGGGGACGGGGGTCCTCGTGGGGACGGACCCGGAGGCCATATTTCGGGAGTCGCTGCGCCTTCTGGAGGACCCGGGCTACCGGGGAACGTTTTTGAAGCGGGGGATGCCCTTCGGCGACGGCAGGGCATCCGAGAGGATCCGGGATATCCTCCTGGACTATCTGGACAGCCTTGCGGGAGGGATCGGCGGATGAACGTCATGAGGATACAGGGGGGGATCCCTCTCAGGGGGACCGTCCGGACCCAGGGGGCGAAAAACGCGGCTCTGCCCGTCATGGCGGCCTGCCTTCTCCTGAAGGGAGGGACGCTTGCGCTCGACAACGTCCCGGACCTCTGCGACGTGAGCACGATGATGGAACTGCTCGGGGCCCTTGGAGTGGAGGTCTTGAGGGAGGAGGACCGCGTGCTGCTGAACGTCCCCGAGGACATCGCCTGGGAGGCCCCGGAGCACCTGGTGCGCAAGATGAGGGCCTCCTCGCTGGCGCTTGGTCCCCTGCTGGCCCGCGGCGGCCGGGCGGCCCTGCCCCTGCCAGGCGGGTGTTCCATCGGCAGCCGCCCCATAGACCTGCACCTGAAGGGGCTCGTGCAGATGGGGGCGAAGATAGAGATCCGCAACGGCGTGGTGCACGCGGCGGCGGAACGGCTGCGGGGCCGGAGAATCTACCTCGACTTCCCCTCGGTGGGGGCGACGGAGAACCTGATGATGGCCGCGGCACTGGCCCGCGGCGAGACGATCATCGAGAATACGGCCCGTGAGCCTGAGATCGAGAACCTCGCCGCGGTGCTGAGGACCATGGGGGTCCCCATCGAGATGGAGGGGACGGGGTGCGTCCGCATTAAGGGGGTCGATGAGGTGCAGCCGGGACGCGAACGGGTGATCCCCGACCGCATCGAGGCCTGCACCTACATCCTGGCGGGCGTCATGACCGGCGGGGAGATCACCGTGTGCGACGTCGTCCCCGCGCACATCGACGCCCTGCTCGCCAAGCTGGAGGAGGCCGGGGCGAGGTTTTCCGTCAGAAAGGGGGAGGTGACCGTCTTCCCCGTCGAACGCCTGCAGTCCGTCTCCCTGAAGACGATGCCCTATCCCGGCTTCCCCACGGACCTCCAGCCTCAGATGACGGCGGCCCTGGCCCTTGCGGGCGGCGTCAGCATGGTGGAGGAGAGCGTCTTTCAGGCCCGCTTCCTCTACGCCGAGGAGCTCAATCGGATGGGGGCCGACATCCGCATCAAGGGGGACACGGCCATCATCAACGGGGTGAGGAGGCTGGACGGGGCGTCCGTGAGGGCGACGGACCTGCGCGCGGGGGCCGCGCTGATCCTCGCCGGGCTCTCCGCCTCCGGGGAGACGCGCATCGAGGACATGGTGCACGTCTGGCGCGGATACGAGGCCATCGACCGCAAGCTTCGCGGCCTGGGGGCCTCGGTGTCCCTCGAGGAGGGGGCCGAACGATGACGAAGCCGAGGACCGAGGCGGGGGAGGCCCTGCGGGAGGTCGTACCGAACGTCGCCGAGGGACTGTCCCCCAAGGAGAAGATCTCCGAGGAGAAGCTCCCTGAAGAAAAGCTCCACGAGGAGAGGACCCCGGTGCGGAAACCCGACCTCTCCACGATCGAGGTGTACGCGTTCGTCGGGCCGGCGGGGACCGGCAAGAGCCAGAGGGCCTCGCAGGTGGCGCGTCAGCACGGCATCGACCTGATCGTCGACGACGGTTTAGTCGTGTCCCGGGGGCGCATCATGGCGGGCCGGAGCGCCAAGTCGGAGGGCAACATGGTCCGGGCCATCCGGCGCGCGCTCTTCGAGTACCCCGCCCACCGCGAGGAGGTGGTGGGCTTCCTCGAGGGACGCGCTCCCTGCAGGCTGATGCTCCTCGCCACCTCCGAGGGGATGATGCGGAAGATCGTCGCGAAGCTGGGTCTGAGCGATCCCGTCAAGATCATCGGCATCACCGACGTGGCGACGCAGGAGGAGATCGACAACGCGCTTCGTGAACGGCGCGAGAAGAGGCAGCACGTCGTCCCCGTCGCCCGTACCCAGATCCAGCGTAACTTCGCCGGGAAACTGGTGAGCCAGCTCAAGGACCTCTTCAAGAGCAAGGACAGGGACGACGGGCGCACCATCGTCAAGCCTCCCTTCAGCTTCGACGGGCACGTGACGATCGGCAGGGAGGCCATCCTGGAGATGTGTCGGCGCCTCGTCGTGATTGGGGACCACGTCCGAAAGGTGCACGAGATCGAACTGGAGACCGACAACGACAGCCTCGAGGTGAACCTGGAGATCGACGTCAAGCTGGGGAACCGAAGCGCCCTGCTCATCGCCCGCCTCCTGCAGAAGAAGATCAGCGTTGGACTGAGCTACTTTACGGGGATGGACGTCAGAAAGGTCAACGTCAAAATCCATGAAATCGAGCTTTAATTCGGAGGAAGGGGATCGGATGGGCGCGGACGAGATGAGGGACGCGCAGCATGTCCCCACGGACCGGCGGGCGGTGGCCTGGGACGAGCTGCGGTCCCGGGTCGAGACGTGCGACCGCTGCGGGCTCTGCGGGACCCGTACGCGCACGGTCTTCGGCCAGGGGACGACACGGACGTCGCTCGTCTTCGTCGGGGAGGGGCCCGGAGCCGACGAGGACCGGGAGGGACTGGCCTTCGTGGGAAGGGCCGGCCAGCTCCTCACCCAGATCCTCACCGCGGCGGGGATAGACCGGGAGTCGGTCTTCATCACCAACGTGGTGAAGTGCCGTCCTCCGAACAACCGTGTGCCCACCCAGGAGGAGATGATGCGGTGCGGGGATTTTCTGGAGGCGCAGCTCCTCCTGATCCGGCCGCGCATCCTCGTGTGCTTGGGCAATACGCCGATGCGCTGGATACTCAAGACCTCCGAGGGGATCACCGCCCTTCGCGGGCGCTGGTTCGAATGGCGGGGAATCGAGGTCATGCCCATGTTCCACCCCAGCTACCTTCTGCGCAACGACTCCCGGCAGAAGGGCAGCCCGAAGGACCTCACGTGGCAGGACGTCCGGAAGCTGAAGGCCCGCCTGGACGAGATAAGGCTGGACGAGACAAGGAAGGAGAACGCCGAGCAACCATGAAGACGGAGTCGAAGTCGGCGCCGAAGACGGCGCCCGATCATCTGGCAATCATCCTCGACGGAAACGGAAGGTGGGCCAAGCGGAGGGGGCTGCCCCGCCTCATGGGGCACCGTGCCGGCCTGAGGAAGCTCGAGGAGATGGTCCGCCTCGTGAAGCGCCGGGGAATCCGCTATTTCTCGGTCTACGCTTTCTCGACCGAGAACTGGAACCGGCCTAAGATGGAGGTCGACGGTCTGATGAGCCTCTTCCGCTACTACATCCGCCGTAAGGTCGACGCGATCAGGGCGGAGGGCGGGCGCATCCGTTTCGCGGGGCGGCGCGACAACATTCCCGCGGACCTTCTGGAGATGATGCGCTACGCCGAGGAGCGTACCAAGGAGGAGACGACAATCGACTTCATCCTGTGCCTGAACTACGGCGGGCGTGCCGAGGTGCTGGACGCCGTCAATGCGCTCGTGGCGAGCGGCCACTCCGGCCCCGTCCTGGAGGCCGACCTGCGGCGCTTCTTCTACCTGCCGGACGTCCCGGACCCGGACCTGATCGTCCGGACGAGCGGCGAGCTCCGCCTCAGCAACTTCTGGCTGTGGGAGGCGGCCTACAGCGAGTTCTACTTCACGGACATCCACTGGCCCGATTTCGACGAGGCCGCCCTCGACGCGGCCCTTGAGAATTATGCCGGGCGGGAGAGGCGCTATGGCGGACTCAAGTCCTAGCCGCGAACTCCTTCAGCGTACGTTGAGCGGCGCCGTCATCGTCCTGGGGATCATCGGCGGCATCTACCTGGGGGGAACGGCCTGGCTCTGCGTCGTGTCCGCGCTTGCCCTCGTCTCGCTGGGGGAATATTACCGCTTGCTCGGCAAGCAGGTGAGGCTCTCGCGCGGAATAGGCTACATCTGCTCCCTTGCCGTGCTCCTCTCGTCCGCCGAGGGGGTCCGGCCGGTCTCGATCGCCCTGATCCTGTCCCTGAGCACCTATGCCATCTTCATGGTCGAGATCCTGCGCCGCCAGATGACGGGACAGAGTTTCGCGGTCGGGAACGTGGGGGGGACCCTGTCCGGGGTGCTCTTCATCGTCATGCCCTGGACCTGCATCGTGCTGCTGCGGGGCCTCCCCACGGGGAACCTCGTCCTCGTGTCCCTCTTTGCCAGCACGTGGGGCTGCGACGTCATGGCCTACCTGATCGGCGCGCGGTGGGGGCGGAACAAGCTCTGCGAGCACGTCAGTCCAAAGAAGACCTGGGAGGGATTCATCGGCGGTTTCCTGGGCAGCTTCCTGATGGCCGCCATCGTCATCTACGTCCTGGAGCAGCCGCCCTACCCCCTTTTCCTGATCGGCCTGGTCTGCGGGCTTGCCGGTCAGATGGGGGACCTGGCCGAGTCCCTCCTCAAGCGTGAGCTCGACGAGAAGGACTCCGGCCGTCTCATCCCCGGACACGGTGGGGTCCTGGACCGCTTCGACAGCATCCTGATCAACGGGCTCCTGACCTACCTGCTCTTTGGGATCGTCCTGACATGATGGGGCCGGGACGGAAGCGTATTGCGGTCATCGGGGCGACGGGCAGCGTGGGGTCGTCCGTCCTGGACGTGTGCCGCGCCCACCCCGACGCGCTCGAGGTCCGTGCCCTCGCCGCGCGGTCGCCCTCCGAAAAACTGACGGCGTTGGCGGCGGAGTTCGGTGTTACAATGCTCTGCGTCCACGACGCGCCGCCCGGTTTTGGAGCGGAGGGACCGGGGTCAAAAAAGCTCCGGGGCTCCGGGGGCCTGATTGCCGTGGCGGAGGACTCGTCGGTGGACCACGTGGTCTTCGCGTCCTCCGGGACCGCGGCCATCCCGGCCCTACAGGCTGCCCTGCGCGCGGGGAAGGAGGTCTCCCTGGCGAACAAGGAGAGCATCGTCGTCGCGGGGCCGTGGGTGATGCCCCTGGTGCGGACGAGGGATCAGCTGCGCCCCCTGGACAGCGAGCACAACGCGGTGTGGCAGTGCCTGCACGGCGAGTCCGCCCCCGTGCGGCGTGTCCTCCTGACGGCCTCGGGCGGCCCTTTTCGGACCTGGACGGCGTCGGAGCTGGAGACGGTCACGCCCGATATGGCGCTCCGCCATCCCGTATGGTCCATGGGGGCGAAGATCACGGTCGACAGCGCCACCCTGATGAACAAGGGGATCGAGCTGATCGAGGCGATGACGCTCTTCGGCCTGGAGCCCCATCAGGTGGACGCCGTGGTCTCTCCGGGGTCCTTCGTTCACGCCCTTGCGGAGTTCGAGGACGGCAGCGTCAAGATGCTCGCCGGTGCGCCGGACATGCGGCTTCCGGCATCGTCCTGTCTCTTCTGGCCGGAGCGCCGTTTCCCCTGCGGGGGACTTGAACGGCCCGTGGTTGCCCCCCGCACGATCGCCTTCGAGGAGCCGGACCCGGAGCGCTTTCCCGCCCTGAGGCTGGCGCGGGAGGCGATGGAGCGAAGGGGGCCGTTCCCCGCCGTGCTGGTCGGGGCGGACGAGGTGGCCGTGGAGCGGTTTCTCTCGGGGCGGTTGGGTTTTACGGCCATCGCACGGGCCGTGGAGGAGACGATGGGGGCCTGTACGCTCCCGGTCCCCCAAACCCTTGAGGACGCGCTCGCGGCCATGGAATGGGCCGGGCGGCACTGCGCCGCCGTCTGCGGCTCGTGGGAAGGGTGAGGGGAGCGCGGACGAATATCGAATGGGATTCCCAAGGGACGAGTCCCTTGGGTGGGTCCAGGGAAGTTTTTAGGGAAGCAAGGAGGAAATCGATTCGATGCTGACAAGTATTATTGCGTTCATAATCGTTATTGCCATCTGCGTGCTGGTCCACGAGTTCGGGCACTACATCACGGCGCGCCTCCTGGGGGTGCAGGTGCACGAGTTCGCCTTCGGCATGGGGCCCGTGGTCAGGCAGTTCGAGCGGAAGGGAGAGCTTTGGTCCTGGCGGCTTTTTCCGGTCGGAGGTTCCTGCCGGCTGGCCGGGATGGGGGAGGAGTCCGGTGAGGAGACGGTGCTTCCGGGTATGGGGTTCAACGAGCAGCCCGCCTGGAAGCGCTTCCTGATCCTGCTGGACGGGTCCCTCTTCAACGTTCTGCTGGCCTTCCTGCTGACGGCGGTGTTCCTCTGCGGGCATGGGGTCATGAACATGGAGGACACGAAGATCGGGACCCTGATGGAGGGGTTCCCCGCGCAGCGGGCGGGCCTCGAGGTCGGGGACCGCGTTGTGGCGGTGAACGGCAGGTCCGTCGCCCATTGGCGTGAGATGTCCGAGGCGCTGAGGGAGGCCGCGGTCAAGGGGGATGTCCGCCTCGAGATCCAGCGCGGCGACCGTACCCTGACCGTGACGACGCCCATCCCCGACAACGCGGAGTATGGACACCCCATGCTGGGGGTCACACCCGCGCTTCTGCGTTATTCCCCCGGACAGGCCCTGCAGAACGCCGCGGGGTACACCTGGAGGATGTCGAAGCTCATGCTCAAGGGGGTCTGGGACTGGGTGACGCAACGCCAGGAGGTGGACGTCACCGGCCCCATCGGCATCGCCTCGATGTCCGGGCGGGCCTTGAGGGAAGGGCTCTGGAGCTTCGTGACCTTCCTGGCCCTGATCAGCCTGAACCTGGGGCTGCTCAACCTCTTCCCCATCCCCGCCCTCGACGGTGGGCGCATCCTCTTCGTCCTGCTGGAGATGGTGTTCCGACGCAGGCTTCCGGAGCGCGTGGAGAACTGGATTCACATGACGGGCTTTGCCCTGCTGATCACCCTGATGGTCTTCGTCACCTGGCGGGACGTCTACAACCTCTTCTGGACGCGATGAGGCGCCAGGTCGAGATAGGGCCCCTGACGGTCGGGGGCGGGGCCCCGGTTCGGGTGGAGAGCATGCTGAAGGTTCCCCTCTCCGACCGCGGGGCCTGTCTCGATCAGTGCCGGAGTCTCCTTGAGGAGGGGTGCGAGCTGGCCCGTGTGGCTCTGCCGACGGCATCCGACGCGGAGGGGCTGGCCTGGCTGCTTCCGCGGACCGAGCTGCCCCTCATGGCGGACATCCATTTCGACCCCGCTCTGGCCCTGGCGGCGATGGACGCGGGGTGTCGGAGCATCCGCATCAACCCCGGGAACATGCCGCTGGGGCGTCTGAACGAGATGATACGGATCGCGAAGGATACGGGCGTCGTCATCCGCATCGGGGCCAACGGGGGGTCCCTCTCGGGGCGGCAGCTCGAGGAGGCGGGGGGTGACCGCGCCGCGGCGCTCTTTCTGGCCGTCCGCGAGCAGGCGGAGCTGTTGCTGGAGAACGGGTTCGAGGACATCATCCTCTCGGCGAAGTCCTCCTCCGTCCCCGAGACGGTGCGGGCCAACCTCCTGATCGCCCGGGCGTATCCCGATTTCCCCCTGCACGTCGGCCTGACGGAGGCCGGTCCCGGCGACGGCGGGATCGTCAAGAGCACGGCCGGCATTGCCTCACTGCTGGCGCAGGGCGTCGGGGACACGCTGCGCGTCTCGCTGACCGACAGGCCGGAGCGTGAGGTGCGGGTGGGGTACGAGATCCTGAAGGCGCTCCATCTGCGCTCGCGGGGGGTGAACCTGGTGTCGTGCCCGACCTGCGGCCGCAGGCGCGCGGACGTCATGCGCCTCGTGGCGCTCATCGAGCCGATGCTGAAGGACCTGCCCGACGGGACGAGCGTGGCGGTCATGGGGTGCGAGGTCAACGGCCCCAAGGAGGCGAAACACGCCCGGCTGGGAATTGCCGGGACCCCGGCCGGCGCGGTCCTGTTCCGGGAGGGGCGGGTGGTCGGCGAATACCCCTTCGAGGAGTTGCCGGAGGTCCTGCCGCGCTTCTTCCGGGAAGCGGACCCGAACGGCCCCGGCGAACCGGGCGAATGACGGACCCGCCGCGGGGTGGGGCATCGGGACCGTACATAAAACGGCCGATATGGGGAGACATTGGAAAAAGGGGGAACGTGGCATGCCGGTCAATCTCAAGGGAAGAAGTTTTTTGACTTTAATGGATTTTACGCCCGAGGAAATCGCCTATCTGCTAAGCCTTTCGGCGGACCTCAAGGCGAAGAAACGCGCCGGAATCCGGGGCTGCGCCCTGGCGGGAAAGAACGTGGCGCTTCTTTTCGAGAAGGCCTCGACCCGTACCCGGTGCGCCTTCACGGTCGCCTGCATCGACGAGGGGGGGCACCCCGAGTTTCTGGGCAAGAACGACATTCACCTCGGCGGCAAGGAGGACGTGAAGGACACGGCCCGGGTGCTGGGACGGATGTTCGACGGCATCGAGTTCCGGGGGTTTCGGCAGAGCATGGTCGAGGAGCTGGCCCAGTGGGCCGGGGTCCCCGTGTGGAACGGCCTGACGGACGTCGACCATCCCACGCAGGTCCTGGCCGATTTCCTCACGCTTCAGGAGAACTTCGGTCGTCTCGAGGGCCTGAACCTCACCTATGTAGGCGACGGCCGCAACAACATGGCGAATGCCCTCATGATCGGCAGCGCCAAGATGGGGGTCAACTTCACCATCGGGTCCCCGAGGGAGCTCTTCCCCGACCCCGAACTGGTGGAGCGGTGCAGGGCGGCCGCGCAGCGAAGCGGTGCGGAGATCCGAATCGTCGACGACCCCCGGAGGGCCGTCGAGGGGGCCGATGCCGTCTACACCGATGTCTGGGTCTCGATGGGCGAGGAAGCGGAGAAGGAGACGCGCGTCCGGCTGCTGACCCCATGGCAGGTCAACGGGGATCTGATGAGGGCGACCGGCAGGGAGAGGACGATCTTCCTGCATTGCCTGCCGGCGGTGAAGGGCTGCGAGGTCACGGAGGAGGTCTTCGAGTCCCCCTGTTCCAAGGTGTTCGACGAGGCCGAAAACCGGATGCATACCATCAAGGCCGTGATGGTCGCAACCATTGGCGCGTAGGGGAGGCGGGAAGAATGTCGGAGAAACGGACCTTTCGGTGTGCCTCCTGTTCCCATGTCTTCGAGCAGGAGGGAGGGGCGCTTCGGTGTCCCGAGTGTCGAGGCAAGACTCTGATTCTGCTGGAGGGAGCGTCCCTCAGAGGCTCCAAGGGGTGCGGTGGGAGCTGCGGAAGCTGTTCCTGCGGCTGTCATTAGGGAAGCGCTGAAAGGAAGCGCGGGCTTGATTTTTTATGAAGGCTGGGCTTTTTTATGAAGGAGGAGGGGACGTCCATGGTGGAGGTGAAACAGGAGCACACGACGCATCTGCTGGGGGCCGCCGTCGTGGGCAAGACCCACCCGCGCATCGAGCTGCGCGGCCGGCTCGACAGCCTGAACGCCGCGATCATCCGCGTACAGGTAGCGGCGCGCGAGGCGGGGTGTGCGCAGCTCGAGAAGGACCTGGAGGAGGTTCGGGACAAGGTTGGGGAGATCCTGGCCTGCGAGGTGAGGGACGTTTCCTGCTCCGAACTCTCCCTGTGGGGCCTGACGGACGAGGAGATTCACGCGCGCTCGCATTTCCCGGAGCACGCTTACGGGATTGGGCATATCCTGCCCCATCCCGATATGGGGCGGTGGGCGGCGGAGCTCAATCTGCTGCGGACGCTGGTCCGGGAGGTGGAGCTCTGTGCCTGCCGCGCCTTCGAGTCGCGGGAGGGGGTGGAGAGGCCGGACATCATCAAGGTGCTGAACCGTCTCAGTAGCGCCTTCTACATCCTGACCTACAAATACCTGCCCAAGGGATACGACCGGACGATCCGTTTCGCGAGGACGGACGTACCGAAAAGGGAAGCGCAGTCCCGGTAGCGGAATGAACACCCTGCACGTTTTGAAGATCGCCCAGCTTGCCGTCAGGTCCCTGCTTGCCGAGGCCGCGGTCTACCCCAAGCCGGGGTTGGTCACCCCTCTGGACAACGGTTCCTGTGCGGACCGGACCTTCCAGCACTTCATTGACAGCGCCGTGGCGCTCCTTCCCTGTTTCCTCAACTGTGCGTCCATTGGGATGGAGACCCTGGAACTTGGTCCCGAGGACGTGTTCGCCCTGCTGCGTGTGACGGGACGTCATGGTGAGCAGGAGATGCTGCAGGCGACCGGCGGCGTCGGCACGCACCGGGGGGCGATCTTCCTCTTCGGCCTCCTGTGTGCGGCGGCGGGACGGCTCGCGGCCCAGGAACGGGAACTGACCCCCAGGGCCCTGGCCCTGGCCGCATCCTCCTTCGTGCGGGGAATCGTGGGACGGGAATTGGGCGGCCTGAATCTGGAGAGCTGCGGGACGGCGGAGGAACGCGCTTTCGTCCTCTACGGGTTGGAGGGGCCGAGGGGCGAGGCGGAACGGGGGTTTCCCATGACCTTGCAGGCCGTGGACCTGATGCGGAGGCTCGAGGAGGAGCATGGCGATGCCCTCACGTTCCGGGAGCGTACGGCGCACACCCTGATCTTCATCCTCTCCGAGAACGCGGACGGCGCTTTGGTGTCGCAGGGAGGACTGGACGCCATGCTGAGCGTGCAGGCGGAGGCGCGAAAGGCCCTGGCGTCCGGCGGAATGCTCTCTCCTTCCGGTCGGGCCGGGATCGCGGAGATGGAAAGCGGGCTTGCGGGGCGCGGGCTGTGCCCCGAGGGCGGGGCCGATATCCTTGCGGCCGCGCTGTTTCTCGGCGCCGCTCACTCCTGCCTGCGGAACTGAGGGAACGGGGGACGCCCGTTTTGGTTGGTCAGTACCTCAGGCCGTAGGCCGGATAGTAGACCCTCTGGTCGCTCAGGCCCTCCTTCTGGGCGGCCAGGGCCGCCTGTCCCTGTTCCCCCATGTTGTAGGAGAGCACAGAGGTCAGGACGTGGACGACGAACATGGGGCCGATCAGGCTGCTGCCGAAGGTCGGGGAACGGTCCCCGGCGTAGAAGGAGAGGTATGAATGCCCGCATATGGGGGCGGCGGGACTGTCCGTCAGGGTGATGATGCGGGCGCCCCGACGGGCTGTGGCCTCGACGGCCTCCGTGACCTCGATGACGTAGCTGGGAAGCTCGCAGACGATCAGCATGTCGTTCTCCCCGACGGCCCGGGATTGTTCGATGAGCGAGACGGACCCCCGGCGCATGAGGACCGTCTTGAGTCCCAGCTCCGTGAAGCGGGTGTAGAACCACTCCGAGACCAGGGCCGAGATCCCCCATCCCATGCAGTAGATCGCGTTGGCCTTTTTGGCCGCCTCGCAGAAGGCGACGATGGACTTGGAGGAGAGGCTGTTGCGTGTCTCCTCCAGGTTGGCTTGCTCCAGACGGCAGAGGTCCTGGGGGATGTGGGTGTCCTGAACCTCCCCGGCGATGGCGGAGGGAGCGACCTGTGCGAGCAGGGCTTCCTTGAGGACGACCTTCAGGTCGGCGTATCCCTCGAACCCGAGCATGCGCGCGACCCGCACCAGCTGCGCCTTGGATACCGAAAGCCTCTCGGCGACCTCGCCGATGGAATGGAAAGCGACCTCCGAGGAGTTGCCCAGAAGATATTCCGCGACGCGCCGGGTCTTTGTGGGAAACGTGTCCATCCTGTCCCGAATCTGTTTTTCCAGGTCCTGAATGTTCATTGCCCCGTCCCCTCCTCTTTCTCGGTCTCGAGCATGGCCTCGACCTCGTGCCGCCAGGGCATGGAGGGCTGGGCCCCGAAGCGTGTGCAGGCCAGGGCTCCGGCCCCGGCGGCGAAGCGGACGGCTCGTTCCGGCGGCATCCCCTCCGCCATACCCACGCTCAGCGCTGCACAGAAGGCATCCCGGGCTCCTGTGGAGTCCACGGCTTTAACCGTAAAGGACTTGAACGCAAAGGTCTTTCCCCCCCGCGAGCACACCAGCCCTCCCTGGGCGCTCCGCGTCACCACGACGGTCTTGACGCCCCGTCCGACGAGCTGATGGGCCAGCTCGGCGATTCGGTCCTCCGGAATGGGGTCGCCGCTTGAACGGTTGGACGGGGTGCCCGAATTGGACGAATAGAAATTGAGGGCCGCCTGATTCAGGATCAGGCAGTCCACCATGTGCCAGACCTCCGACGGCAGGGGAAAGGGCGGCTCGGCGGAGAGAAGGGTCCTGCATCCCATGCGCCGAGCCATCCGCAGCCCGTAGGCTACGGTCTCCGGGGGGATCTCCAGCTGGAAGAGCGCGGAATCGACCGCTTTGAACACGTTCTTTGCCCGGTCCAGGACCGCCTCGTCGAGAAAGGCATTGGCGCCCTGGGAGAGGACGATGGCGTTTGCCCCGCCGTCCAGGACGGTGACGACGGCAACGCCTGTCCCCGCCTCGGAACGCTCCTCCAGATGCTCGCAGCCGACCTTGTTCTCCGTCAGCGTCGTCCGCAGTTTTTTCCCGAAGTCGTCGCTGCCGACGCAGCCGATCATGTGCACCTCGGCCCGGAGGCGCGCGCAGGCCAGCGCCTGATTGGCCCCCTTTCCGCCCCCGGTCATGCCGAACGCGCCTCCCAGGAGGGTCTCCCCCAGATGAGGCTGGCGCGGCGCCCGGATGACCAAATCCATGTTCAAAGAGCCGACGACTGCGATGGCGGCCACACGAAAAGCCCCTTTCAGCTTGGTGTTTTTAATCTTGTTATGATACCATATCCTCGGGAAGCCCGCCCCGTCGGGATTAGTTGTTCTCCTTAAAGGTCCTGGCGGATGTGGGGGGTGGGTGCCCGGTGCGCCTTTGCCCTGGAGGTAAGAATCAGGCTTCCCTGCGTTGCCGCCCCAAAGGGGAATCCTTCGTGAGGTGAAATTGAATGTCCTTTCAGCTTCCTGAATATCAGGCTCCCGATTTTGACGCACCGAAATTCCGGCAGGCCCCGCCTGCCCGAACCGCCCCCGCACCCCGGGATGGGATCGCCCCGGAGGGGTTTCATGCCATGTCCATCTTCCCCGAATATTTTAAGGTGGGGGAGCGTTGGCTGCTGCCTGAGGAGAGCCGCATGGACTGCGTTGCCGTTCCGAGGGGGGACCGGATCGACATCGTGGAGTTCCGCCGCCTGAGGGCCGGGGAACCGGTGTTCGTGGGACGCACGGAGGACGGCAGCGAGGGGATCTACATGCACACCGAGGCGTTTCGGGAGGAGGAAGAGGATGGGGGCGACGCGTTTGCCTTCCGTTCCGGCCGATCGAGGGAGACCGCCTATTCCCGTGACTACGACGCCCTTTACGAGCTGCTCCGGTACGAGCGGGAGCGTGGATTCGTCGTCTGGGTGCTTGGCCCCGCGGTCTCCTTCGACTACGATTCCCGAAATGCCATGACCTCCCTCATCGATGCGGGGTATGTCCACGCGCTCCTGGCCGGGAACGCCCTGGGGACACACGACCTCGAAGGGGCGATGTTCGGAACGGCCCTGGGGCAGGACATCTACACTCAGGAGGCCCGGCGCAACGGGCACTACCATCACCTGGACCTCATCAACAGGGCCCGCCGCCATGGGGCCATCGAGGCCCTTATCCGGGAGGCGGGGCTGAAGGACGGCATCCTTCGCGCTGCGCAGGGGAAGGGTATCCCCATCGTCCTCGCGGGCTCCATCCGTGACGACGGCCCCCTCCCCGGAGTCTTTGGGAACGTATATGAGGCCCAGGACGCCATGAGGAGCCAGCTTCGCAGGGCCACGACCGTGATTGCCCTCGCCACGCAGCTCCACACCATCGCCTCGGGCAACATGACTCCGTCCTATACGGTCCGGGATGGCCGGGTGCGCCCCGTTTATATCTATTCCATCGACATCTCCGAGTTCGCCGTCAACAAACTGCGGGACAGGGGGACGCTGTCCGTCACCCCCATCGTGACCAACGTCCAGGATTTTCTGGTGCACCTGAAGAACAATCTCGGGAACCTCGCGGCGCCTCCGGCTTCCGTTCCCTTTAAACCGAACAGCGATGTCGGCCGCAGGAGGCCCGTGCAGGAGCATGGAGGTGACCGCTCATGAATCTGCCCCGCCTGATCATTGCCGACGATACCGAGGGCCAGCGGGTCGTACCGTCCTCGATCCTTCTGGTTCAGGCCATGAAAAGCTGCGGCGTGCGCCTGAACGTCTTTATGAGTTCCCGGAAGGAGGAGGACCTGCGCCTGATGGAGTTGCTGTCCGGGGACGCCGTCACGTGCATCGATGCCTACACGGCCGGAAACGGGAAGAACCTGAAGGCCCTTTTCCAGCGCAGAAGCACGCCCGACGCCATCAGCGTCGTCTGCGTTCCTCTGGGAAAGAGGATTGGCGACAAGCTGTTTCAGGTCTATCCGGAACCCTTGGAGCTCGCGAAGGTCCTGAACTGCGGGATCCTCCCGGTCCTTCATGCCTCGGCCGCCGTTGCCGTCACTACAGGGCAAGCTCTGTCCGTGATCTCTTCGATCTCCGAGATCGGTAAGGGGGCCGTGCAGGGTCTGCTTTTTGCCTCGATAAAGAGTCCCAGGGAGTTTCAACTTCTGGAGCAGGACTACAATCGGCGCTCCCCGATACTCAGCCTGGGCTACATCCCGAAAAGCGCGGAGCGCGACATGCCCACGATGCCGGAGATGTCCCCGCGCAGCGCGTCGATGAAGCTGCTTCAGATGAAGAGCGCGGCCCTTCAGCTTGGAAATGCGGCCAGACAGGTGGAGTGGCAGATCATCGAGGCCATGGCCCGTTTGAACGAAGATTGGACGCCGGTGGAACGTCTGGGGTATTCTGCCTGCCATCTCGATGTCGCCGTGATCAACAGGGATATATCGCTCGAGGGGGATGAGAGCCTCGAAGCCTTCCGCGCTTTGGGCTGTACGGTCCACCCCTGCAATCCCGAGCAGGATCCCTTCCCAGCTGCCGCGGATGTCCTCTATTTCCCGCATACCATGACCGATATTGCCGCCGGCCGCATCCTTTCGAGCCCCGGTTTCCGGCAAGGGCTCCTGAAGAGCGTGCGGGACAACAAGCTGGTCCTCGCGGTGGGATCCTCCGCCGTCCTCTTCGGGCAGAGCTACCGGACGGCGGTGCAGAGCACGCTGGAAGGACTGGGGCTGTTTCCCTTCCACTCTCATCATGTGTCCGGGGATATGGGGCCCATCATACGCAGGATCGAGATCCGCGGGACAAAGGACACGCCTTTCATTCGAAAGGATGAAAAACTGCGCGGGTACGAGGCCGGAGGGTTTGCCCTCGCCAACCCCGGCAATCCGAAACAGTACTGTTTCGCCTATCGCAACATGAACTCCGAGGCCGAGACGGGTGTCTCCGGGTGGAGTCAGGGCTGTTGCTTCGTCACGGGACTCAGGCCCGACCTCTGGAGCAACCTGGGCGTCCTTTACCGCTGGCTGTCGCAGAGAAAACGCTGATGGTGAAACTGTGGGGGCCGTTCGTAAACGAACAGCCCAGGCACCTCCGAACTGACGGAGGTAAAAGTTGCGATATTGACAGGAAGTATGTTGGGGACCACTATAGGGATCAACTTCCGAGGGGTTCGGAACGACGATGTTCTGCGGATTGTGGGACGCCTGAACAACCGGGGGCAGAAAGTGCCTCGGCTTTCGTCCCCCTAAAGGGGCCTTTTTCAATTTACCTGTTGCATTTGGCTTGACAATCCAGCAGGATTGCTCCAGATAAGGATGGAGCCTCCGGTTCGAGTTCGGAGGTTGGCTCCATAGGCTGGCAGGTCCAGAGAAGTTTTGTCTCTTCGGACTTTTTGTGTCTGCTGGAAAAAAGGACCTGTTTAAGCATGCGCAAAGGGCCTTTTTTTGTTAAAATATCGAAGTCTTTGGGGGCGTCGTTGTCGTTGAAGCGCAACTTCAGAAACCGAACCCCCCGGAACGGAATATCTTTCAATTTTGGGAGGCAATTCGGAGATGGCGAAGGAGAAGTTCGAGCGGAACAAGACGCACCTGA
>NZ_CAUUWA010000040.1 GCF_963548695.1 uncultured Fretibacterium sp. | reverse complement strand
TCTGGACCCTGTTGGCCGCGCGCATGTTCGCGCGCGACGACGGCTCCACCCCTCTTTCCGGCTTCAACCTGTCCAACTCCATCGACGACTGCAACCTGGCCCGCGCCGCTGCCGTTCGAAAGGAACTGGGGCTCGAGGATCAGGTCCGCATCGAGCACCACATCACAGAGACGTGGAAGAGCATCGTCCGGCAGCCCTATGACCGGCGGGACGGCCTCGTCGAGCTGGCAAGGACCATCCCCAACATCTCCGCCAAACACGAGGGAGGGAACCCGGAGGACGAAAAGGACCTGGACCACCCCTCGGACATCCTCGACTACTTCCGGGACAGGAAGGAGATCGAGACGTCCGGCGATATGGACGTCCTGCTGGGGAACTATCTGTTGAAACACAAGGCTGTGAATACGACCGCGGAGGCCCTGACGAGGGCGGGACTCTCCTTCGTCGCCGCAGACGCGCACCGCCGCTGATTCAACGGCAGCAAACAAATGAAAAAATGCCCCCTCCTCAAAAAGGAGGGGGCATTCGCATTCAATTCGTCGATGGTTCCCTCGGCTTCACGTCCAGCGAGACGATGACGGGCATCCCCCGCCATACCTTCACGATTGCCTCGATGCGGCCTTTTCGTGCAGCGTCCTCCAAAGCGCGGCCCGTGTTCTCCCTGAGGTAGAAACATTCGAGCCCGGGCCCGAAATCGAGCCTCGCCACGGAGCCGCCGGAGGCGGCACGAAACGTCCCCCTCAGATAGGGCCGCCCCACAGGCGGGGACGTCCCGACCCCCTCGGGAGAAAATATGCCCGATGCATCCCGCTTAAGGGATACGTACCAATCCTTTGCGAGCTTCATCTCCGCCGGTTCCGGTCCGCCGGTTCCCCTGGAGGCGGCACGGCCCCCGGAAACGACGTCGAACGAGGCCAATGGGATCTCCTCCACCGCAAAGTGGAGCGCCACATAGTCGCCCCTGAAGAGGTCCCGGGGATCGAACGGGACCGTGGCGAGGCGCACTTCCTCACCGAACATCAGGATCAGCGCGGGCCTCACCGGGGCGGCCAGAAGCACGCACAGGGGCAGGAGAGCCGCGACGAGATAGCGTCTCAATCCCCTCATGCCTTTTTCCCCTCCTCGAGGCTCGTTCTGATCCGCTTCGCCCTTCGGCGCACCCGCTCCATGAAATAGCCCAAAGCGATCAGCAGGAGGCCGCCCACCGTGAAGAACGCGGCCTTGGGCATGAAATCGTAGAAGCCGTCGAAGTAATAGCGCAATACCAAAAGGCAGAAAAAGGTGGTCGCCAGGGTGTGCCCCCTCCAGTTCAGCCAGAGCATAAGCAGGGAGAAGATCAGGGCCGACAGCACCGCAAAGGCGGTATCGGGTGAGGAAAACCCCATCCCGACGACCAGTGCGTTGAACCTGGGGAGGCAGTACGGCAGGACGGAGTCGCGCCAGACTTGGGAGATCGTGAGGAAGAGTCCGCAAACCCCTGTCAACATAATCCCCCACCCCTCCAAGTCGCCCTTCCGTTCTCCGAAGGAGCAAAGGACCATCAGCATCCCGATTCCGCCCAGCACGACCAAATCCAGCACCGGGTCCGAGAGATAGGCGTAGAGCGGCAGACCGACGAAGGAAAGGGTGGCGAAAACGTTCATGCCGAAACAGAGGCGTCTGCGCTCCCCCAGACGCCACCAGGCCGCCCACAGGGCCAAGAGGATCAGGACCCTTTGAGGCCGGAAGAGGCTCCGCAGGAAATCCGCGACAGAGAACCGTGGAGCACTCCAGAAGCTGCCGAACAGACCGAACCATGGGGCATGGAATCCATACAGAAAGACAATCGCTAGCGCCTGCATGAGAAGCACCTGGAGCGGGTCGCGAAAGAGCAGGGCGACGGGCAGCGCCCCCGCGAACCACCAGGCGACGGCCGTAGTCCAGTGCCCGCCCTGATGAAACATCTGGGCCATGAGGAAGATGCCCCCGCCGTAGATAAAGCTCCCCAGCAACAGAAAGGCCCGCGACGTGCGCGGGAATTCCGCCTCCGCCCGCCAGGCCGCAAGGAGGGAAAGCAGGTAGCAGAGCACGATCAGGACAGCGCGGAGGGCGCAGGGCATGTCCAGCCAGTTCGCGGCGACGGCGCTCAGGAACCCCAGGCCGACGAGCATTCCTCCCAGCCCCAGCAGAACCTGAGGGAAATGTCCCTTCCTCGGAGCATAAAGCCCCTCGATGACGGAGGCCTGGACCGGGTCGATGATCCCTGAATCCCTCCAGAGGGCGACCTCGCGTAGAAGGAAAGCCAACTCCTTCCTCCTGACGAAACGCTCGGGAGAGAACCCTTCCATGGCGGGGAACTCCAGACCTCAGCTCACGCGGCTGCCCAGCGGGATCTCGCCTGCGGGGGCCACGAGGGTCAGGGCCTCGCTGTTCCCGTCCACCTTGACGCTGGCGGCCAGGATCATGCCGTTGCTCTCAATGCCGCAGAGTTTCGCCGGCTTCAGGTTCGTCACCAGGACGACGCGCCGCCCCTCCAGTTCTCCAGGTGTGAAGAACGCCTTGATGCCGGAGCAGACGGTGCGCTTCTCGTACCCCAGGTCCACCTCCAGCTTGTAGAGCTTGCGCGACTTCGGGATCTCCTCGACCTTGACAATCTGCGCCACGCGCATCTCCACGGAGCGGAACGCCTCGATGCCGATCTCGGGCTCATGTTCCAGATCCGGCTCATGCTTCGAGACGACGCCCCCTACCTCCTTACGCGGGGCTCCCGACCTGGCCCCCTCCTCGCCCCGAGCCTTTTTCCACGCCTCCAGGTCGATCCGGGGAAAGAGCACCTCGGCCTTGCGCACCCGCGTCCCCGCCCCCGCGCCCCAGACGAAATCGTCGTAGAGGAGCTCCAGGGGGGAGCCGTCGAGCCCAAGCTGCTCCCAGATCCTCCGCGACGTCCCCGGCATATAGGGGGCAATCAGGAGGGCCGAGAGGCGAAGCGCCTCGTACAGGCTCAGGAGCACGGAGTCCAGCTTCTTCTCCTGGCCCTCCTTGGCCAGCTTCCAGGGCATGGTCTCGTCGATGTACTTGTTGGCGCGCCCAACGAGCGCCCAGATCGCCTTCAGGGCCTCGTCGAAGGCAAAGCGTTCCATGGCCTCGTCCACGCGCTCCAACATCGCCTTCGCGAGCGCACGGAGCTCGCCGTCCAGCGGGTCGTCGAGCTTGCCCGCCGGGACGACGCCATCCCGATAGCTGACGAGCATCTGGAGCGTGCGGTTCAGAAGATTGCCCAGATCATTCGCCAGGTCGCTGTTGATGCGCCCGACGAGCGCGGCCTCGGAGAAGTCCCCGTCATGGCCGAAGGGCACCTCGCGGAGCAGAAAATAACGGAAGGCGTCGGCCCCGTAGAGCTCCGCCATCTTGAAGGGGTCCACGACGTTGCCCTTGGACTTGCTCATCTTCTCGCCGTCGACCGTCCACCAGCCGTGGGCGATGACCGAGACGGGGGGCTCCAGCCCCAGGGCCAGGAGCATGAGCGGCCAGATGACGCAGTGGAAGCGAATGATGTCCTTGCCCACCACGTGCCGGACGGACGGCCAGTATTTCCGGAACATCTCGGGATCGTCCAGATACCCCACCGCCGTGGCGTAATTGATTAAGGCGTCGAACCAGACATAAATCACGTGCTTCTCGTCGCCCGGAATCGGGATTCCCCACTTGAGGGTCGTCCGGGACACGGACTGATCCCGCACCTCCCCCCGGAGGAAGCTCATGATCTCGTTGTAGCGAACGCGCGGCATGACCCCGTCCAGGTGCTTTTCGTAATGGTCGATCAATCTGGGGACGTATTTTGAGGCTCGGAAAAAATAGCTTTCCTCCTGCATCAGGATCAGAGGACGGCCGCAGTCCGGGCAGGTATTGCCCTCCCCGGCGCTGGATTCGGGGACGTAGGTCTCGCAGGGGACGCAGTACTGTCCCTCGTAGGTCCCCTTGTAGATGTCCCCCTGGTCCATCAGTTTCCCAAACATGGCCTGGACCACGCGGATATGGCGCGGCTCGGTGGTGCGGATAAAGTCGTCGTTGCCGATATCCAGGACCTTCCAGAGCTCCTTGAAGTTGACGTGGATCTTGTCCACCAGCTCCTGGGGCGTCATCCCCTTCGCCTCTGCAGCGGTCTGGATCTTCTGCCCGTGCTCGTCCGTCCCTGTGAGAAAATACACGTCGTACCCCTTCATGCGCTTGTAACGGCTCATGACGTCGCAAGCTATCGTCGTGTAGGCGTGGCCGATGTGGGGAATATCGTTGACGTAATAGATGGGGGTGGTGATGTAGAAATTCCTGCCGTCCATGATAAAAAACCTCCAGAATTCACGTACTTGGACCGTCCGGACCGAGACCCTAGGTCGGCCGGCCCCTCCAGGGCCTGGGTACGATGGGTTTCAGGTTGAAGCATCTCAGGGCCTCGTTCACGTCCTCCAGGCAAAACACACCCTTATCGAGACAATGAAGGAGGACGATATCGTAGACCTCATCCTCCGACAGCGCGTACCCTGCCGAGGCAAGAAGCCGCTGCATCTCGTCCCGTTTCAGCTCAAGCGCTAGACCAAACGCAAAGACCAGCTCCTTGACGGGACAACACTGCCCGTCAGCGCGCAGAGCGGCCATATCCTCCAAGGTCCAGCCCACTTTGGAGCTCACCTCCGCGTCTCCGATCCCCTTTTCCTCCATCAGCCCGGTAAGGGTCTTGACAAAAAAGCACGGTCCATCCTCCGAGGAAAGTCCCGCAAGGACATGAGGGACGGAGATCCCCCCTCCCGTGGAAAGCGTGGCGCCCTCCTCCCCTCGGAGGGGACGGAGCGTGCCCTCCAGGGAGCTGAGCGTCCCATAAACTTTTTCCGCAAGATCTACGAGAAACTCCGAGGACAACATCGCTACGACCTCCACAAGCCTGGCAGAAAGCCGATCATGCTATCTTCTCACAATCCTCGGCTCTCCCCCGGAACACGGGGGAGAGGAGGAAGAGCAGGCCCAGCAGCGGCAGCAGCCCGAGGATCAGCGTCGTATCGTGGATACCGATCCTGTCCGCAAGCTGTCCCAAGGGGTAGAGCGCCACGTTTGCCGTCCCCCACGCAAGCCCCATGACCACCGAACTTGCGACGCTCCGGGCATGGGGCATCAAAGTTTGGGCCAGGACCACGGTGAGGGGGATGGTGGAGTAGATGCAGGAGACCCCCACGACGTAGAGGGAGGTCGAGAGCAGCCCCGAGGCCAACGAGGCCGACGTCAGGAAAAGCGAGCCCAGGAGCAGGGTCAGTCCCAGAATCGTCCTGATGCTTACCCTTCGAGCCAGCCGTTCGACGGGAAGCATTGTCAGGGTTCCTCCGAGCGTGATGCCGAAGAGGACAGTTCCGATGGCATCCAGAGAACCGCCCTCGGCCGCAATCTTCAGCGGCAGAAAGAAGCGTACGCACTGGAACACGACGTCCCGGATCACGGCGACGGCCCATACGGGGAAGAGCACCGCAAACACCCCACCGAAGCTCCTCCAGAACCCCGAGCCGCCTTCGGTACGCGAAGGAAGCGCTTCCCGGAGAAACGGCATGGAGCAATAGATCAGCGGGGCAAGCAGGAGAGGAGGGAGAAGCGTGGCCCAAAGGCCTCCATATCCGAACCGCTCCACCACGAAGACGGCCACGACGGGGCTGACCAGGACCCCGGCCGTCCCGGAGATGTTGAACAAGGTCAGGGCAAACGACAGTTTTTCCGGCCTCGCCACATACCCGATTCCCCCGCTGCCCTGAGGGTGGAACAGGGCGCTCCCCACCCCCCATAGCCCGGCGAAGAGGAGAGCCCCCCCGTAGCTTCCCGCGCTTGGAAGCATGACGGCCCCCAAGCCGCAGAGCAGGGGGCCGATTATCATGAGCCAGGGGCGCCGGATGCGGTCGCAGAAGTAGCCAATCACGGGCTGTCCCACGATGTGGCAGAGCCCCACGATGAGGCTGAGCGCTCCCGTCAGCGCGTAATCCAACCCCAGCGACGCCTTGATGTAGGGGACGAAGGTGGGCAGAAACGCCGCATACATGTCGTTGACGCCGTGTGCCAACGAGATCAGGACGACCTTGATCTCCGAAAATGCAAAAAAATCCCCCCTCAGGGAGAAGGTGCCCGTCTTTCCGCTCAACGCAGCTCAACTCCATTCCTGAAAAGGCGGCGCCAGCCCCTTTTCCCTGTTTTGCCCAAAATCCCTTGCGGCTATAGCCGCAGCTACTGTATCAGGGACAACTTAAGGCTTCGATCGAAAAAGAGCGTGGCCAACCGCCGCCGCCCCTTCATCAGGGAATAGGAATATGGGGCGTCCAGGGCAGACGCCACGTAGCGTCTGCGCAGGACAAGGCTATACCCCGCATGGTCGGCTATCGTAAAGATACGATCCAGAGAAAGCCCCAGTTGAGATGCACCAATAAGAGGCGTCATCGGTTCTCCGGAGAGGACAACCCGTCCCTGCGAGGAGGCCGGCGCCCCATCCCCACCACTGCCGGAGGCCGATTCTCCCGACGCCTTCTCCCCGGGCAGGGTCCCAGCAGGAAAGCCCGTGAAGGTGGTGGCAGCTTTCTTAGGTTTCGCAAGGGCCTTCAAATCCGCTCCCACTTCTGCGGTCTCCGTTTTCTTCTCCTCTTTTTTCTTCCCCTCTTTTTTCTCATCGGACGCCTTGGGCGCAGCTGGGCGAAGCGGCCGGACCGCCGCATCCGCGCTCCACTTGGGACAGAAAGCCCACCCCCCTATTGCCAACACACCGCATATCAGCAACACAACGCTCTTTTTTGAAGACGTCATATAGACAAACCTCCCCAAAAGATGAGACGACGGCGGCAAAGCCGCACGCACAGTCGAAATCAATCCAGAAAATCCTTAAGCTTACGGCTGGGCTGTCGAAGCTTCCTCAGCGCCTTGGCCTCGATCTGTCGGATCCGCTCCCGGGTCACGTTGAACTTGCGCCCGACCTCCTCCAAGGTGTAGGAGTGCCCGTCCTCCAAGCCAAAACGGTAGTGAAGCACCTCCCGCTCCCGACTGGACAGCGTGGCCAACATCTCCTCGATCTGCTCGTGAAGCAGATGGCCCGCCGCAGCCTCGTCCGGGCTCGGCAGATCCCGGTCCTCGATGAAGTCACCCAGCTGGCTGTCCTCCTCCTCCCCTATCGGGGTCTCCAGGGAAACCGGAAGCTGGGATATGCGGCGTATCTCCTCGACCCGAGAGGGGTCTATCTCCATCTCCGCGGCGATCTCCTCGTCCGTGGGCTCTCGACCCAGCTGCTGCACGAGCTGACGGGAGATTCGCACCATCTTGTTGATGGTCTCCACCATGTGGACCGGCACGCGGATCGTCCGAGCCTGATCCGCAATGGCACGGGTGATCGCCTGACGAATCCACCAGGTGGCGTAGGTGCTGAACTTGAACCCCCGGCGATAGTCGAATTTCTCCACGGCCCGGATCAAGCCGAGGTTGCCCTCCTGGATCAGGTCCAGAAAGAGCATCCCGCGCCCGATGTACTTCTTCGCGATGCTGACCACCAGGCGGAGGTTCGCATCAACGAGCTTCTGCTTCGCCTTGATGTCCCCCTCCTCCATGCGCTGGGCCAGGACGACTTCCTCCTCCGCCGTCAAAAGGGAGACCTTGCCGATCTCCCGCAGGTACATGCGCACCGGGTCCGTCAGGGGGATGTCGTCCAGTTTGCCGAAGTCCCCGTCCAAGGATGGAAGCAGTTCCTCCCCGACCCCGACGGAGGCGTGGACCTTGCTCCGGGCCTCCTCCTCGACGACCTCGATCCCCAATTCCTGAAGATTGCTCAGGATATTGTCCAGCGTATCCGGGTCCCAAACCTCCACCGGGACATGCCGCTCAATATCTCGATGCGTGACAAAGCCGCGTCCCTGTCCCTCGTGGACAAGGCTCCTCACCTTTCCCAGGTACTCGGGGAAATCGCTCTTTATCATCGATCCGATCTTGACATCGCTCTTATTTCCTTCCTGCAATGCACATGACCTCCATTTTCATTCCGCCGTCTCTCCAGTTCCTCAGGTGGATCGGAGCGCCTGCTATTCTGCCGGGACAAGGCCAAAAAACGGAGGGAAAGAGACCTCAGGGGATGGGCCAACCATCTGCCGGGTCTCGGCAAACTCCATCTCGTAAAGCAACCTGCTAATCCGAAGCTGAAGCGGATCGTCCGTCTCGTAAGCCATACAGAAACGCCGATATCCAAACTGTTCCGCAAAGAAGGCAAGGCCCGGGTCCCCGTCCTGGGAGGCGAGCATCCCCTCGAAGTCCGTCAAAAACTTCTCCTCGTCGAAAAAAATTCCCTCGCTCACCAGGACGATCACCTTGACGTTCTCCAGCAGCACGTCCCCGTTCCAGAGGGAGCAGAAGGCGACCCCGGCGGAAAGTTCCTCCGAGCCGTCGAACCCGGCGCCGATGAGACGCTCCATATGAGGAGAGTAACCCAGAATCATCATGAACCCCAGGCTGAAGATCCCCTGGGGCTTGACCCTGTAGAAGTTGTCGCGCATCAGGCTTCCGATGGGCCCTGTCCCAAGCGAGGACATGAAGAAGAATTCACTCCCCCGGTCAAGACAGAACGCCGCCACCCTCCTCAGCCTTGGGCTGAGAGGAGAATTCATGGAGATCGGCTGATAATCCACCCCGAAGGGGAACCAGGACGCGACCTCGAGGTCCAGATCCGAATTCCAGTAAGGAAGCAAAGCGTCCTCCTATTATTTAACCTCAGACCTTCAATTTACCGGCCTCCAGCTTATCGTCCTCTTAAAGAAGCTCTCGCCGAAGACAGGACGACTCGAACCGACAACAACCTATACAGCAACGGGGGGAAACAGCACTGAAATCCTGTTCTCTGCGCTTTTCTCCTTGCAACGGAGGGACTCCTCCGGCCTAACCGCGAGGCCCCTCCGCTAGGCGGCGCCGGAAGCCTGAGCCGCCTCCTGCCCTTCCCGGACGATCCGGGCCACGTACTCCACCAGTTGGGATATCTCCGGCTTGGTGATCTGATAGCGCGCCCCGACGCTAGCGGCCTTGACCTTGATGTCCTCCGCCATGATGGAGGAGAAGACGATGATTGGCAGATCCTTCGTCGCCGGATTCTCCTTGATGCGGCGGGTCAAAGCAAGCCCATCCAGACGGGGCATCTCGACGTCGGTCACCAGGACATCGAAATGCTCCCCCTCCTTCATGATCGCATCGTAGGCCTCCCTGCCGTCCGAGCAGAGCAGGAGGTTCGTAAAGCCGCCCGAGGCCAGGGAATCCTTGATCTGCTTGCGGATAAGGGGCGAATCCTCAGCCACGACGATGCGGATTGCTGTCGGGTCCTTCACCCCCTCCATCAGGGAGGCAGCGCGGGAGGGATCCCACTTGCCCTGCATGGAGAGCTGCGGGCTGATCGTCTGCACGATAGCCTCGTAATCCAGCAACAGGACGTTCCGGCTGTCGCGCTTGATGACGTAGAGGATCCATTCCCCAAGGTATTTGCCCGTCAGGCTGGAGTCCAGGTCCTCCGAGTTGATGCGGTAAATCCGCTCCACCGCGTCAACCACAAAACCCAGTTTGACCTCGTTGAACTCGGCAATGATCACCTTGCTCTGGTCGAGGTCCACCGAGGGCTCAATGCCCAGAAAAACGCGCAGGTCAACCATAGGAAGGACCTCCCCCCTGACGGAGGTGATCCCGATCAGGGACTTAGGGGAATCGGGGATAACCCGGCATCCCGGCCAACGCAGAATCTCCCTCGTCTTATCGACGTTGATCGCAAAGGATTGTTCCCCCAGGAAGAAAACCACGACCTGCCACTCGTTCGTGCCAACCTCCGTGATGACTTTCTTGACTTCCTGCATTTGAATACCCCGTTTCTTCAGCGACAAATCCCTCTCAAGGTTGAATCCAATCCTGTTTAATATACCACCATTCCCCGAAAAACGACAGGCAACTCCTGAGGGAATACATCAAACCGCAAGTAACCGCAAGTAAAAAAACGAAAGTAAAAAAAGAGTACCTGGCAGGTACTGTTTAAAAAAACGGAGTTGAGTTTAAGCCGCGCAACCTCGAGCTACCCTTCAGCCGTTCTTCCCGCGGATTTGGGGCTTATCCCAAAACGGTAC
The DNA here is from genome assembly GCF_963548695.1 of uncultured Fretibacterium sp. Classification (NCBI taxonomy): domain Bacteria; kingdom Thermotogati; phylum Synergistota; class Synergistia; order Synergistales; family Aminobacteriaceae; genus Fretibacterium; species uncultured Fretibacterium sp. Next base: position 11,528 of record NZ_CAUUWA010000040.1, on the reverse strand, counting down.
CAGGATCATTGGTGCATTGGGTCCTTGGTTGTAGCTGCCCTCTAGCGTGGAGAGGAGCTGGGGACTTCAGGGACCCGCCCGAGGGATGTTTTTTTGCGTTTTTCCCTTCAATGCCGTATACTGTTAAAGAAGCGCTGATTTAATCAGCGCTTCTTTAGCGTTTTCAATCACTTGAGGAGTCCTCGAATCCCTGTAGCCGGAGTGTGATCTTTCGTGTCCGCCATCGTCGTCGATGCCCATTACGACCTTCTGATGGACGTCTCCCGTCTTCGCAGAAGAGGGGAGACCCGCGTCATAGAGTGTTTCTATCTCGACGACCTGCGTGCCGCGGGGGTCAATGTGCTGGTCTGCTCGCTCTTCGTCGCAAGCGAATACATCCCCGAGATGGCGCTGCGCGAGGCTCTGAGACAGATTGGCAACCTTCATGCCGAGATGCGGGAGTCCCCGGGCCTCTTCGCGCTCTGCCGCTCGGCCGGGGAGGCGCGCCGCGCCGTGGACGAGGGAAAGCTCGCTCTCTTCCTGTCTTTCGAGGGGGTTGACCCCTTGGGCAGCGACCCTCAGCTTCTCTCCGTATTTTACGAGCTCGGCGTGCGCCTCGTGGGGCTTACCTGGAGCCGCCGGAACGCAGCGGCGGACGGCTGCCATTTCCGCCCCCTCGAGGAGGGAACGGCCGGTGGCCTGACGCCCTTCGGCGTCGCCCTTCTGAGGGAGGCCGACCGGCTGGGGATGATCGTGGACGTCAGCCATCTGAACGACGTCGGGTTCCGCGATGTCCTGCGCTTCTTCAAGGGACCCGTGATAGCCTCGCACTCCAACTGCCGCGCCCTTTGCGGCGTTGTCCGCAACCTGACGGACGAGCAGATCGCGGTCCTGGCCTCCCGGGGCGGCGCCATTGGGCTCAACAATACGGTCCATTTCGTCTACCCCGGTGAGGACGACAGACCGGGATGCCCCGAGACCGTGGCCCCGAGGCTCCCGCCCATTCCGGAGGGGAGGCCACGCTACGCGGGACTGCTCGATCATGCCCGGCATATCGTCGAGGTTGCTGGAGAGGATCATGTGGGGTTGGGCCTCGACCTCTGCGAATTCGCCCTCCCGGAGGAGGAGCGCGTCCACAGCGTGTTCCCCTCCTACAGGCACGTGGCGCCCTTCATCGAGGCGGTCCGCCGGGAGTTTTCGCCCCGGGCTGCGGACAAGCTGTTGGGGGGCAACTGGATGCGCGTCCTCGAAGGGCTGCGGTGAGGTCTCGCTGGGCGCTTGGGGGGATTTTTGTCCTGTGGTGCGGCGCGCTCGTCCTGGCCCTGGATGCGCTGACGCCGCGGGTCTCGCTTTGCGACGATGGGGGCAGGGCGCTTTGCTCCTTCCCTCTTTATCCCGGCGAGTCCTTCGAGACGGAGTACATTCACTCCGTGCAGCTGTGCCCGGTGGTCGACCGTTATTATGCGGACGGGCGAAGGCTGTGGCTTTGGGAGGAGCGTACTCAGTCCACCAACGCCGGTCTCCCCACGGAGGCCCCCCCGCGAGGGCGCTTCGTGCACGATCCGCCCTGGTACCGTTACATCGGGGGCGGGCGGGCCTTCGAGTCCATCGTCCTGAGGGTGGGGGACGCGCGTTTTGGACGAAATACCCTGACCCTGCCCTCCGGCGAAGTCTTGCCGCTTTTCGAGCTTTACCCGGGGCGCCGCCTGATTCTGCGCGTGCAGTGAATCAAGAGCGCCGACCCGGTCTGGAAGAACTGGACCTCCGAGGAGGGGATGTACTTGGCAAAACGGATAGTGAACAACGCCATCGATGATATCGATGTGGAGGAGATTAAGAGGCGGTACGACAGCGAGTCCCGTTTCCGTTCCCCGTCAGGCTGGACGGGGAGGATGATCTCCGTCGTCGCGGTGATGATGTCCCTGTTCCATCTTTATACGTCGGCCTTCGGCCTGCTCAAGGAGATGTGGCAGCGGCCCATTCACCTTTGTTTTGTCCTCGTCCTGGTCTTCCTTCTGTATCCCGCGACATCCCGAAGCCCGAAGGACCGCATTCCCTGGTACGATTGCCTCTGGGCGGCAGTAGGGGCCTTCGTGACGCTTTACATGGTCACTCAGTTCTACGGTCCCATGCTCGAGCGGGCTGGAATGCCGAACACCCTGGACCTGGCCGTCGGACTCCTGGGCATCGTCGTCGTCCTGGAGGCGACGCGGAGGGTCTCCAACCCCGTTCTGCCCGTCATCGTGATCGTCTTCCTCGCCTACTGCTACTTTGGACGATACGCCCCGTCCCTGTTCCAGCACCGCGGGTACAACTTCTACCGCATCATCAACCATATGTATCTGGGGACCGAAGGGGTGTTCGGGACGCCCCTCGCCGTCTCCGCAACGTTCGTCTTCATGTTCATCCTGTTCGGATCCATTGTGGAGCAGACGGGGCTCGGCAGGTACATCATCGACCTGTCCATGGCACTGGCCGGCTGGTCGGCCGGCGGCCCGGCCAAGGTCGCCGTCGTCAGCTCGGGGATCATGGGGACGATCTCGGGCTCCTCGGTCGCCAACGTCTGCACCACCGGGATGTTCACCATCCCCCTGATGAAGAGCGTGGGGTATCAGCCTCATTTCGCCGGGGCCGTGGAGGCCGTCGCCTCGACCGGTGGGCAGATCATGCCGCCCGTCATGGGGGCGGCAGCCTTCGTCATGGCCCAGACCGTGGGGATATCCTACGTCGAGGTGGCGCTGGCTGCGGTCGTCCCCGCACTTCTCTATTACATCGCGGTCATCGTCCAGGTGCATTACGAGGCCACGCGCCTGGGGCTCAAGGGTCTGCCTCGGGACCGATTGCCGCGCCTGCGGACACTCCTTTGGGAACGCGGACACCTGCTGATCCCCTTGGTGAGCATCATCTGCCTCCTGGTTGCAGGGTACACCCCTTTGAAATCGGCTTTCGTGGGAATTCTCCTGGCCGTTGCCGTTTCCTATTTCAGACGCGACACATGGCTGACTCCGTCCAAGCTTTTGGCTGGGCTGGAAAATGGAGCGCGAAGCTCCCTGGGAGTGGCCTGCGCCTGCGCGGCGGTGGGGCTGATCACCGGGACGGTGACCCTGACGGGATTGGGGCTGACTCTGACTAACGCCATCGTCACCCTGGCGGGTGGCAGCCTGCTGCTGACCCTGATCCTCACCATGGTCGCCTCGATCTTCCTGGGCATGGGGCTTCCGACGACGGCCAACTTCATCGTGACAAGCACCATAGCGGCGCCGGCACTGATAGAATTGGGGATCCCGAAGTTGGTGGCCAATATGTTCGTGCTCTACTTCGGCATTGCAGCGGACCTCACGCCGCCCGTCGCGCTGGCGGCCTATGCGGGGGCGGGTATCGCCCACGCGGATGCCTTCAGGACGGGGACGACGGCTACGAAGCTGGCCCTGGCGGGCTTCTTGGTCCCCTATATCTACGTGTTCAACCCCATGCTCGTGCTGGTGAACTTCGAGCTCCTGCCCTTCACCCTCGCCGTGACCACCGCGCTAATAGGCGTCTTCCTGCTGGGGATGTCGACAATAGGGTTCTTCAGGGCGCCGATCTGTTTGATCTTGCGCATCCTCGCCCTGGCCGGGGCCCTGGGGCTGATGATCCCAGGATGGAAATCGGACCTGGCGGGGTTCCTCGTGCTCGCTTTGCTCTGGGTGGTCCAGTCGCGGAAGGGGAGGAGTGCGTCCAGGGCTTTTTCGGTGTGACATCCGCGTACCTTTAGAAGAGCTGGAACTCGGAATCCAGGAGCTAGAGCTCACCAAAACAAAAACCCCGCTCTCGAGCGGGGTTTTGAATTCAATCGGCCTGAGCCGTATTCTCTTCTGGTGGCGGCAACTGGAGTCGAACCAGTGACACCGCGGGTATGAACCGCGTGCTCTAGCCATCTGAGCTATGCCGCCGAAATTGGTTGCGGGGGCAGGATTTGAACCTGCGACCTTCGGGTTATGAGCCCGACGAGCTTCCTGGCTGCTCCACCCCGCGATTTTCACCTTGTCGATTCCGGGCCAAACCTGTCCTGGTGCCGGACGCGGGACTCGAACCCGCACGGACCGAAGCCCCCAGGATTTTAAGTCCCGTGTGTCTACCTATTCCACCAGCCCGGCGACACTTAGCCATTATAGCATCTTTTCCCCGAGCGTCAAATAAGTTTGAGGGCGAATTGCAGGTTCTCCCCCCGAGTCCTTTTCATCGAGTCCTTACCATGGACGGGGTCCCGTATCCGGAGGATGTCGAAGCCGGGGGGCCAAAGCTGGAGCTCCAGTCCTCCATTTTCGGGATGAGATGCGCGGTTTCCCGATCCTCGTGTTGACATGCTCGTGTTATTATAAACAAATGCAGCGTTTTCGCCGCAGACCGTTTATCGGGTTGTTTTATCGAAAGCCGGTTATCGAAGGGAGACATCTGTTTTGAGAGCGATTTTGGAAACGGCGTCCGCAGTTGCGTTGTTTGTCCTGTCCCTGTCCTGCATGGTCCTGCTGCTGCCGGGGAGGGCCCGGGCCGAGGCTCGTCCCGCCGCGGTGTTCGAGACCAATATGGGGACCTTCAAGGTCGAGCTCTTCACCGACCTCGCGCCCAAGACGGCGCAGAACTTCATCGACCTGGCAAAAAAGGGATTCTACGACGGCGTGATCTTCCACCGGGTGATTGACGGCTTCATGATCCAGGGTGGGGACCCGAAGGGTACGGGGACGGGCGGCCCCGGCTACACGATCCCCGACGAATTCGGACCCGGGCTGAAGCATGACGGGCCGGGAGTGCTCTCCATGGCCAACGCCGGCCCGAACACGGGCGGGTCGCAGTTCTTCATCACCCTGGTCCCCACCCCCTGGCTGGATGGGAAGCACGCCATCTTCGGCCGGGTGGTATCCGGAATGGACGTGGTCGAGGCCATCGGAAAGGTCAAGACGGGGCCTCAGGACAGACCGGTGGAGGATGTGGTCATGAACTCGGTGAGGATCGAGGAGGGCGCCGAGGCGAAGTAGTCCGCTTGGTGCGCGACGTCTGCATGGCGGATGCCGGGGGGCGGCCGGAAAGGGCGCTCCTCTGGTATCCGCTATTTTTTCCCATTTTCGTGGTAAAATTTAAAATTATTCCCGTTTTTGTGGCGGGTAAAATTTGGAGAAGAGCAACGGCTCCGGGACCTTTGGGACGGGCCGGAGTCGCTCGAACGGTAGGGGGCGAGTTTCATGTGTAAGGATTGCAAGGACTACAAGGACACGTTGAATCTCCCCGTCACGAACTTCCCCATGAGGGCCAACCTGGCGAAGCGGGAGCCCGGTTTTCTGGAGTTCTGGCAGGAGCACGACACGTACCATAAGGCCGTGGAGGCCAGGAAGGGTGCGGACGAGCGCTTCGTCCTTCACGACGGGCCGCCCTACGCCAACGGAAACATCCACATCGGGACCGCCTTCAACAAGATCCTGAAGGACTTCATCCCCAAGTACAAGACGATGACGGGCCGGTACGCGCCCTATGTTCCGGGGTGGGATACGCATGGTCTGCCCATCGAGCTGAGGGTGCTGAAGGACGAGAAGCTCTCGAAGGAATCCGTGGACCCCCTGGAGCTGCGCAGAAAATGCACGGCTACCGCGCTGCACTATCTGGACGTCCAACGCGAGGAGTTCAAGCGACTGGGGGTGTTCGGCGAGTGGGACAAGCCCTACATCACCCTGGACCCCGGCTTCGAGACCCTGGAGCTTCGCGCCTTTGCCGACATGGTGGAGAAGGGGCTGGTGTATCGCGGGCTGAAGCCCGTCTACTGGTGCATCGACTGCCAGACGGCCCTGGCGACGGGGGAGATCGAGTATTGGGATGAATCCTCACCCTCAATCTATGTCGCCTATCCCATGCCGAGGGCTGCGGAGAGGTTCCCTCAGCTCGCGGGGCGGGACGTCAGCGTCGTCATCTGGACGACCACGCCCTGGACCCTGGCCGCCAGCATGGCGGTGGCGCTGCATCCGCAGTACGAGTACGGCTTCTACGACTGCGGCGGCAAGGTGTACCTCCTTGCCGTCGGCCTGAAGGATGCCGTGTTTGCGGCGACCGGGGCGGCCGGATTGAAGGGCGGCGAACCGCTGCTCACGGTCCGGGGCGCGGACCTGGAGAACCTGCTGGCCGTCCATCCCTTCTACGACGACCGGGACGTACCGTTGGTCCTGGCGGATTACGTGATGCTGGACTCCGGCACGGGGTGCGTCCACACGGCTCCGGGGCACGGCGTCGAGGACTACGAGACGGGGGTACGCTACGGCATCGACATCTACAACCCGGTGGACGACGCGGGCGTCTATGAAAAGGGCACCCCTTTCTTCGAGGGCATGCCCATCGAGGAGGGCGGGAAGCGAGCCATCGAGATGATCGCCGAGCGCGGGCGCCTTCTGGGGAGCGGGACGATCATGCACAGCTATCCGCACTGCTGGCGCTGCAAGAAGCCGGTGATCTTCCGCGCGACCGACCAGTGGTTCATCGCCGTCTCCAAGTTCAAGGACAGGGCTCTCGACGTCATCGAGAAGGATGTCCGCTGGATTCCCGACTGGGGACGAGACCGTATCTACAACATGGTGCGCGACCGGTCCGACTGGTGCATCAGCCGGCAGAGGGTCTGGGGAGTGCCCGTCCCCGCGCTCAAATGCCGGGACTGCGGGGCGCACAGCCTGACGCCCGACCGAGTGCGCAGCTTTGCGGATAAAGTTGTGGAGAGCCCCGATGGGTCGTCGATCTGGTGGAGCCGGACGGTGGAGGAGCTCTTCGGAGACCGCGCCGTGTGCGACGCCTGCGGCTCCCGCAACGTGGAGAAGGACGGCAACATCCTGGACGTGTGGTTCGACTCCGGGGTGACGCACCTGGCCGTCCTGAACGAACGTTTCGGCCTGAGCTGGCCCACGGAGATGTACCTGGAGGGCAGCGATCAGCACCGCGGCTGGTTCCAGTCCTCGCTCCTGACCGCCGTGGCGGTGAAGGACCAGGCTCCGTACCGGAACGTGCTGACCCATGGCTTCATCTTGGACGGCGAGGGGCGCAAGATGTCCAAGTCCCTGGGCAACGTGGTGCTGCCCCAGGAGGTCGTGGACGAGTACGGGGCGGACATCCTGCGTCTGTGGGTGGCCTCCACCGACTACCGGAACGACGTCCGCATCTCTCAGACCATCATGAAGTCCCTGTCGGAGACGTACCGGCGCATCCGCAACACCGCACGCTTCCTGCTGGGCAACCTGCACGGGTTCGACCCTCGGAAGGACGCGCTTCCCTATGAGAAGCTCCTTTCGATGGACCGCTGGATCCTCGACCGCCTGCACCGGGTCATTGGGAGGACGCGCGAGGCCTTCGAGGAGTACGAGTTCCACGTGCCGACCAACGCCATCCACTCGCTGTGCGTCAACGAGCTGAGCGCGTTCTATCTGGACGTGAGCAAGGACCGGCTCTACGTGGAGGGCGCGGACTCCCTGGAGCGGCGGAGCGCCCGGACTGCGATGTGGGAGGTGCTCTCGGCCTTGACGCGGATGCTGGCCCCGATCCTGAGCTTCACGGCCGAGGAGATCTGGCAGGAGATGCGGACTCTCGACGCCTCGCTGCCCGAGAGCGTGTTCCTGGCGGACTTCCCAGCCGCTGATCCCTCCCGGATCGACGAGGGGCTGAACGATCTGTGGCAGGACGCGCTGCTGCTCCGCGGGGCCGTGAGCCGGATGCTGGAGGGGCTGCGCGCCGTGAAGACCATCGGCACCTCCCTGGAGGCGGCCGTCCAGGTCAAGCGCAACTCCGCCATGGAGCGCGTGGCAGGCGCCTTCTCGGAGCAGGAGCTGGCGGACCTCGTCATCGTCTCCCGGTTCGAGTGGACGGACGCGCTCGACCTCGGGACCCCGATCCGGGACGAGGTGACGGGCCTCGAGATGGCCGCGGGCTTCACACCCGGCGTCAAGTGCCCGCGGTGTTGGAAGTACACGGAGGACGCGGCCGGGGACGGCCTGTGTCCGCGATGTGCCGCGGTTCTGAAGGTTGGAAACTGAGGAGACGAAAGTGACGGCCGAACGCTGTGCCGATGCCGGAACGCCGTCCGGAACGCAGAAGAGCTCCCCTCCCGAGGGGGGCTCTTTTGCGGATGGAGTCAGGATGAGGCCCGCCGGGGTATCGGGACGGGAGCTTTCCGACGGAGAGGGCGGGAGCCCGATCGAGGAGGTCCTGTGCACGGGTTCCGACGCGGGAGTGCGGCTTGACGTCCTTCTGGCCCGTCGTCTGGGGCTCACCCGCTCCTTCGCCCAGAGGCTGGTGCGCGAGGGGCGCGTGTCCTGCGGCGGCCTCAGGCCGAAGCCCTCGCTGAGGGTTGCGGAGGGGACGGTCTGCCGCATCGAAATGCCGCCCCCCGAGAACCTCGAGATCGAGCCGGAGCCCGTGGACTTTCGGGTCGTCCACGAGGACGACGCCCTGCTGGTGGTGGACAAGCCCGCCAGCCTGGTGGTCCACCCCGCGCCCGGCCACTGGTGCGGTACGCTCGTCCACGGCCTGATGTGGCTCTATCCGGATATGGGGCCGTTCAACAACGTGCGGAGGCCGGGCATCGTGCATCGGCTGGACGCGACGACCTCCGGGCTCATGGTTGTTGCACGCCGGCAGGACGCGATGGAGGCGCTCCAGGCTATGTTCCGGGACCGCTCGGTGGAGAAGGAGTATCTGGCCCTGGTGCATGGGCGCCCCGCGCCCGGCGAGGGGACGCTTTCGGGCCCTATTGGCCGCGACCCCGCAAACCGCCTGCGGATGGCTGTGGTCGAGGGCGGTCGGCCGGCCCTCACGGGGTACCGCGTCCTGAGCCATCGTGAGGGGCTTTCCCTGGTGCTCTGTACGCTCCACACGGGCCGTACGCACCAGATCCGGGTGCACCTCGCGGCTCTGGGACATCCGCTGGTCGGCGACGTGCTCTACGGGGCTCCGGACGAGCCGGGGTTCGGGCGCGTCTTCCTGCACTCCTGGCGGCTGGCCTTCGCCCACCCCATGACCGGGGCACGGTTGGAGTTCCGCTCGCCGCTGCCCGACGAACTGCGGGAGTACCTGAGCCGAAGGTTCCTGTAGGTTTTACCTCCCCTTTCCCATGCGGAGGACCGTCTGCCCTCCCCGCGAATATATTTGACCTTCCCGTCGCGCCGTGACAAACTGAATACAGAGAAACAAAGGCGTACTGCGTAGTGCTCTGTCGATGGACCGACGGAGTGCTTCGAGGCTGTTTTGCCATGTGAAGGGGCGGTCCTTGGAGGATAAGGCCGTTACGCGCGGCCGGATGGGGAGGGATGGACAATGGCTGTTTCGACGGCGTTCATGAGGGATGAGCTCGACCGCATGAAGCGGGAGGGGCTCTATGGGAATATCCGCACGCTGACGGGCCCCCAGGGGGCTCGGATCGAGATCGACGGCAAGAGGTAACAATATAGTATCTGATTAACCAACAATTCATCACTTTAGTTTGCTGTTAGTTAATCAGGAAACAACTATGATAGCCTCCTACGTTCTTAAGGAGCGTAGAGCGGTGGGTTTAACCCATCCAAAAGCCATTGAATTGCTGGAAGTCCCTAAGAGCCTGATGGACCACAACGTGAGGATGAAATAAGCCTGAGCGTGATGGTGACGAAAGTAGAAAAAATCATCAGGATGGTGCAAGGTTAAATCCTAAACACCAAACAACAATGGGTAATCAGCAGCGAAGGTGCGAACAGCACAACGTTCAACGACTATCCCGGCAGGGAGTAGGCTCAAGTGGGCCGAAGTGGTGGCCGCCCAAAACTGGGTGATGATATAGTCTGCGCTGCATGGAAACATGCAGGAGTTCATAAGAGAACCGGCAGGGCCTGACGAACCTTGTTGAACAAGCAAAAGCTATATTGTTCTTAACAAAGCACATTGACAACAGAGCCCTCTTGACTAAAATGAAGTTAGGACATAACCTCATTTTAGAAAGGAGGTGAGGGAGATGAAAGGATACTCCTTACGTCTATTCCCAACAAGGTCACAAGAAGATAAGCTGTGGCAAAGTGCTGGGGTTGCACGCTGGGTTTGGAATTGGGGTTTGAGCCTCAACCAGGACTTGTATGCTAAGGAGAAGAAGGTCCTTGCAGAGTATGACCTTAAGAAAGAGTTTACGAAAGTACGTAACTCTGGGGAGTTTCCCTGGTTGAAGGATGTATCGAGGCAGGTTGCCAATAATGCTTTGATAGACCTTGGACAGGCATACAAGAACTTTTACAGGGGCTTGAAGAAGGGACAGAAGGCTGGACTTCCCAGGTTTAAGAGCAAAGTTAAGAGTACTCCATCATTCTGCTTAAACTCTGACAGAGTATATGATGATGGAAAAGGCGCTCTACAGCTTGAGAAGATAGGACACGTCCGGTTCAAGTCAGACCTCAATCTTTCTGGTGTTCGTTTGTGGAATACAAGAGTCAGGTTTTCCAATGGGAAGTGGATACTGACCTTTTCTCTGGAGAACGAAGACAGAAAACCTAAACTCAGTGATTGCAATATGGGGATAGATGTTGGCGTTAAATCGCTGGCCGTAGTGAGTTGTGGTGGGAGAAAGAGGCGGTTTAAGAACATCAACCGCTCTCATAAAGTCCGCCGGTTGGAAAAACAACAAGAGCACAAACAAAGAGCGCTTTCCAGGAAAACTAAAGGTTCCAAGAGTAGGAAGAAGGCTCTTATGGCTGTGCGACGTATCTATGGCAGGCTTAAGAACATCAGGCATGATTACACTCACAAGGTGACAACCTCAATCGTTCAGATGCTTCCAAGAGTCATTGTACTGGAGGACCTGAATGTGCAGGGGATGATGAAGAACACGCACCTTGCAAAGAAGATAGCTGAACAGAACTTTTACAAGTTTAGAGCGTTCATTGAGTACAAAGCTAAAGAACATGGTGTAGCTGTAAAGCTGGCTGACCGGTTCTACCCATCCAGCAAGACATGTTCTTGTTGCGGGCATGTTCTCAAGGGACTAAAGCTATCAGACAGAGTGTATAGATGTCCTGAATGTGGACTTGAGCTGGACAGGGATTTCAACGCAGCAAGAAGTCTGGAGAAGCTGGCAGTTTAGCCACGCTTTCTCCAAGGGAATCCGATGCTCCCGAACAACGTTCTGTTGTGATGACTGTGGAGGACCCTACAAATCAGACACCAGGGTGCAAACCTGGAGCCTGAGGTCCTGAGAAACAGTAAGAAATCTATATACTTTTGTTAGGAATAGATATAGATTTTGCATCGGTACCTGAACCTCTGCTCCAACAACTATCTAGGGCTGGCCAACGACCCGTGTGTCTGTGCGCGGGCCAGGGAGCTCATCGACCGTTATGGGGTCGGCCCGGGGGCCGTCCGCACCATCGCGGGGACGATGGACATCCATCTGGAGCTCGAAAGGAAGCTGGCACGATTCAAGGGCACCGAGGCCGCCATCACCGTGCAGTCCGGCTTCTGCGGCAACCTTGCAGTAATGCCGACCGTGACGGGCGAGGGGGACCTGATCTTCAGCGACGCGCTGAACCACG